>JAHFAP010000257.1 GCA_023250495.1 Deltaproteobacteria bacterium
TCGCTCGCTGCCGGGCCTGAAAGCTTTCGGCTAGGGAGAAAAAAGCATGCACATCGATTTCCACTGCCATCTCTACCCCGAGGAGTATTTGAAGAAGCTCGAAGCTTCCAAAGGGGACGTGAGAATCGAAAAAAACGAAAAAGGCGAGAGGATCATTTTGAGCATGGGCGCCAGAGCCGGGCCTGTGACCGAGGACTTTTTCGATATCGAAGTGAGGCTGGACAAAATCAAGCGGAACAAGATCGACATGCAGATCTTGACCACTCCTCACCCGGGCATCGACCGATTCTCTCCCGATGAAAGCGCCGAGATGAGCCGGGTCATCAACGACGGCCTCTCCAGGGTCGTGAAAAAGTATCCCAAAAACTTTCAGGCCCTCGCCATGCTTCCGCTGATCGATACCAAGCTCGCGTTAAAGGAGCTTGACCGGGCGATCTTCGATCTCGGACTTAAGGGGATTTGCATGCTGACCAATGTGGCGGGTCAAACCTCGGACTCCGACTTTCTCCTTCCAGTCTATGAGAGAGCGCAAGCGCTTGGCGTGCCGATATTCATTCATCCCACGACCCCCGTGGGCGCCCAGGTCATGAAGGAATGGCGGCTGGCGATTATTCTTGGATTTGAATTCGATATCATGCTTTCCGCGACCAGGCTGGCCTATTCCGGAATTTTCGACAGGTTCCCGGAGCTTCATTTTGTCATCGCCCACCTCGGCGCCGGAATACCGTTCCTCGCGGGAAGAATCGACCGGGGATACTATGACCCAACCTGCGGCGTTAAAACGAGGAAACCGACCACTGAGTATTTGAAGGATCTTCATTGCGACACCGTCTGTTTTTACAAGCCGGCCCTGATGTTGGCTTATGAGTTTTTCGGCGCCGACAAGATGGTTATGGGCAGCGACTTTCCTCTCCCTATCGGCGATCTCGAGGCCGCCGTTCCCAGCATAGAGGAGATGGATATACCCAACGCGGAAAAGGAAAAGATTTTGGGAAAGAATGTTGAAAGGCTCCTGGGACTGAACAAATGAACAGCGACAAGCCTGTAGCTCTGGTGACCGGCGCGGCCACGGGCATTGGGCGCAGTGCCGCGCTTGCGCTGGCCAGGAATGGCTACAACGTAGTCATCAATTTCAGCCGCAGCGAAGGCGCGGCCAAGACGACCGCGCGCGATGCCGACGCGGCAGGCGCCCGGACGTTGGTGTATCGCTGTGACGTCAGCGACGACGCGTGCGTGCGCGCCATGCTCGAGGCGACGGAAAAGAAGTTCGGGCGCCTTGACGCGCTCATCAACAATGCGGGAACCACGATCGATGTCGAGCCAAAAAACCTGGAGGGGCTGAGGATCGAGGACTGGAATCGTGTCTTCGCAGTCAACGTCCTCGGGCTTTTCCTTGTCACCCGCGCAGCCGTTCCGCTGCTGCGGAAATCGCCGAACGGCTGCATCGTCAATACTTGCAGCATCGCCGGCCTGCGGCCCAGCGCGCAGCCGTTAGCCTATGCGGCGAGCAAAGCTGCGGTCGCCAACCTGACCAAGACCCTCGCCAACGCGCTGGGGCCCGAGATCCGCGTCAACGCGGTAGCCCCTGGCTGGATGGAAGGGGACTGGATGAAAAGGACTCTCGCGGAAAACTACCAGGGGCTGATGGCGCGCCGGGCGCGCTACACGCCGCTCAAGCGCTGCTGCACGGCCGACGACGTCGCCGAGACCATGTTGAGCCTGATCCTGAGCAATCGCTTCGTCACCGGCGAGATCATCATCCTCGATGGCGGATTCTCCAGCACGACGTAAACGAGTGTCGAGTAACGAGTCCTGAGTACTGAGGGAGAGATATAAGGATGAAACCTCATAACTCATTACTCAGTACTCAGCACTGCGAGTTTTGTAATGCTTGAAGGTATAGTTCGGTTTCCTCCTAAGTTCGCGGCGCGCTACCGCGCGAAAGGATACTGGGAGGACCGGTCTCTTGCGGAAACTTTTGCTGAGGTATTCTCTAAATACGCTGATCGGGTGGCGGTCATCGACCAGGAGCAGCATGTCACCTACGCCCAGCTCGACGAACGATCGGAGCGGCTGGCGCTCAACCTTCTCGACCAGGGGCTCAAGCCGCTCGATCGCGTGGTCGTGCAGCTTCCCAATGTCGTCGAGTTCGTCTACCTACACTTTGCGCTCCAGAAAATCGGCTGCATCCCGATCATGGCGCTCCCCACCCACCGCCACCGCGAGGTGAGCCAGTTCGTCGAGCTATCCGGTGCGGTGGCGTGCGCGGCGCCGGACCGGGTCAGAGACTTCGACTACAGAGATCTCGTACGGAGAATCCGCAACGCAAGCAAGACACTGCGGCTAGGAATCATCTTAGGCAATGCGCCGGAAGGCTTTTTGTCCTTGACCGATGTCATCCGGCGGCAGAGCAAACGCTCCCCGGAAGAGCTAAAGAAAATAACCATCGATCCCGACGACCCGGCGCTGTTCCAGCTCTCGGGCGGCACGACCGGCATTCCCAAGCTCATACCGCGCACACATAACGACTACGTCTATAATTCCAAAATGGCGGCAGCGGTGACCGCGGTGGGGCCGGACAAGATACTGCTGGACGTGCTGCCGCTGGCGCACAACCTGCCGCTTGCCTGCCCCGGCTTGCAAGGTTTCCTGCTGCACGGCGGCAAGGTCGTCCTGGCGAACACGACCCGCGGGGAGGATATCTTCCCGCTGATCGAGCGCCACCGCGTCACGCACATTCACGTGGTGCCGGCGCTCCTGATCCGCTGGATCAATGACCCGCTGATTAAAAAGTTCGATCTATCATCATTGCAGGTGATCCAGAGCGGAGGCCAGCGGCTTCAGCCCGAGGTTCGGCGCCGAACTAAAGAGCTTATTCCCAGCGTCACCGTCCAGGAAAACTTCGGGATGTCCGAGGGGATGCTGATGTTCGTCCGGCTGGACGATCCCGAAGAGGTCAGGATGGAAACGGTGGGGAGGCCGATCAGCCCCGACGACGAAGTCCGGCTCGTGGATGATGACGACAATGAAGTTGCGCCGGGAGAAGTCGGTGAATTCTTGGCCCGCGGTCCCTACACGCTGCGGGGCTATTACGGCGTGCCGGAGTATAATGCCAGGGCGTTTACGACGGACGGCTTTTACCGCTCAGGCGATTTGATGCGGCGCCATCCGTCGGGAAATTATCTGGTCGAAGGGCGCAAGAAGGATCTAATCAACCGGGGTGGAGAGAAGATCAGCGCTGAAGAGATCGAGAACCTCATTCTGACTCATCCGGCTGTGCAGAACGTGGCTTGCGTCCCGATGCCCGATCCGATTCTGGGCGAGCGTATGTGCGCCTGCGTGATTCCGCGCCGAGGCCGGGCTTTGACCTTGGAGGAGCTGGTGGCCTTCCTCGCCAAAGAGGAGATCGCAAAGCACAAGTTGCCCGAGCGGTTGGAGATCATGGATGATTTTCCTCTGTCGGCGTTCGGCAAGGTATCGAAAAAGGATCTTACAGAAAAAATTACGCTGAAGCTCAAGGAAGAAGGCAAGATCTGATTCGCATCTCCTGTCGGCCCCGTTTTGGCTGTTCGCATGGGGAGGCCGGTAGAAAACAAAGCCATCGGCATTCGCTTTTATTTTCCTGAAAGGACATCTCTGACCTGACTCTCTAGAATGGGCAACTTGTTCTGTAGAATATCCCAGATAATTTCAACATCGATACCAAAGTACTCATGGATCAGAATATCCCTGAGACCGGCTATTTTCTTCCAATCGACCTGCTGATGTTTTGAGCGAACTTTTGCGGGGACCTTTTTTACAGCCTCACCGATGACCTCTAGGTTCCGCACTATCGCATCGATGGTCTTCTCATCCTTGGGAAACTCATCAAGGGAAAGACCCGCCGTGTAGCGCCGAATCTTGGTGATTGCTTCGAGAATGTCTTCGAGGAAGACCCTATAATCCCGGGGCATGGATTGCCCCCTCTAGTATCGGCGTACGAAGCCTTGGCTTGATGGCATCCGCAATTACCAGATCCACCCGGCAGCCAAAGAGTTGTTCGAGGAATGCTTTCAAATCCATGTAGGCGTCGAAAGACTTTCTCTCGAAGTCGACCACAAAATCCAGGTCGCTCTTCGGCGTATTTTCGCCCCGCGCGCACGAGCCAAAAAGACCTAGTCGGCGAACGCCATGGGCCTTAATGGCCCCGGAGTTTTGTTGCAGCACCCTCAAAATTTCTTCTCGGCTCTTCCTCATACGGATTCCTTATTTGACGTCGCGGCTTGCCTGTGCCTCTATCGATACCACATTTAGTATAACAGCTACACCCACTTAAAACCAACCCAGGGACTAATTTTGCTCAAGACACCGAGCAATCGGCATCCGCAGGGCGTTGCCATGCTTTCGAGCGCCCTCCGAAGCAAGCGCGCAGTC
>JAHFAP010000258.1 GCA_023250495.1 Deltaproteobacteria bacterium
GACGGGCGACTAGGGGAATGACCTGAAGTCTTTGGGAGAGAAGCGAGACGAGATTCTCATCGGGCTCCCTCAAAAGCCAACGCTTCTCCATAACTGAACAACGTTGAAGTTTAAATTTTGAGTTTTGAATTCAACATTCAAAATTCAGAATTCAAAATTATTTTGCGCTTCTCTTCCCTTTTTCCCATAGCAAAATGACGGGGCTGGCGATGAAGATCGTCGAATAGACGCCGGAGAAAAAGCCCACCAGAAGGGCGAAGGCGAAAGGCCGGATGACGCCTCCACCTAGCAGGAAGAGGGCCACGAGAACCAGGATGGCAGTGCCGGTGGTGATGATCGTCCGGCTCAAGGTCTCGTTGATGCTCATATTGATGATCGTTTCCAGGCTCTCGCGGCGGATCTTGCGCATGTTCTCGCGGATGCGATCGCAGACGATGACTGTGTCGTTTACAGAGTATCCGACAACGGTAAGCAGAGCCGCTACGATGGTAAGATCGAACTCGTAATGAGCCAGCATGAGGGCGCCGACCGTGACCAGCACGTCATGGATCAGGGCGATGACGGCCCCCAGGCCAAAGCGAAGCTCGAAGCGGAGCCAGATGTAAACTCCCATCATGATCGTAGCAGCGATCAACGACCAAGTCCCCTTCTCGCGCAGTTCTTTTCCGACCTTCGGCCCTACAGATTCGATCCGGCGGATCTCAAACCCGTCCGAACCGAACCGTTGGGAGAGACCGGCGCGAAGCTGCTCGCCGAGAGCGCCCAGTTGGACTGCTGTCTTCTCCAGGCGGACAAGGAACTCATTGGAACCCTCCTGGCCAAAGTCTTGAATCACGGTATCGCCGGTTCCCAACTGCCCCAATGCGCTGCGGACCTCAGGAATAGATACCTTCTGCGCGAATCTGAGCTGCACAACGGTCCCGCCGGCAAAATCGACGCCCAGGTTAGGACCTTTGGCAAAGAGAACGACGAGGACAGCCAGGTTGACCGCAGTGGATAGGGCCACAGCGATACGACGGTATTTTGTGAAGGGGATATTCGTCCCCGGTTTGATGAGCTCCATACCTTCCCTCTCAGATGCTGATGCGCGCTAATTTCCGAGCAGCAATGCGATAGTCGTAATAGATCCGGGTCAAATAGACGGCGGTCAAAACCGTCGTCAGAATGCCGACGCACAGGGTTACGGCGAATCCCTTGATCGGACCGGTGCCAAACTGAAACAGGATCAGACCGGACAGAAACGTGGTGATGTTGGAGTCGAGAATGGCCGGCAGGGCCCGCTCGTACCCCGCCTCAACGGCGGCCCGAGGTGATTTTCCACTCCTCAACTCCTCGCGGATGCGTTCATTGATCAGGACATTGGCATCGACCGCCATGCCCACGGTGAGCACGATTCCAGCAATGCCGGGCAGGGTCAGCACAGCCTTGAAACCCGCAAGAACGGCTATGAGGTAGAGAACGTTAAAAAGCACGGCTAGGTCGGCGACCAGTCCCGCGCCCTTGTAGTAGGCAATCATGAAGAGGATAACCAGCGAGCCGCCAACGACGAAGGAGACAATTCCCTGGCGAATGGAATCACGTCCCAACGATGGCCCCACCGTGCGCTCCTCGGCGATTTCCACCGGAGCCGGCAAGGCGCCCGCCCTGAGCACAATGGCGAGATCGCGCGCCTCCTTCATTTCGAAATTCCCCGTGATCGAGGCCCTTCCCCCGCCGATCCGCTCCTGTATGACCGGCGCCGAGTAGACTCGATTATCGAGAACGATCGCGAGCCGGCGCTTGACGTTCTCCGCGGTGATCCTCTCGAAGAGTCTGGCGCCGCTCGAATTCAGGATCAATTCCACATATGGACCTTCCAGGCGAGAGCTGGGACGCACGCGGGCGTCCGCAATGTACTCTCCGGTCATCAGGCTCCGCGCCTCCACGAGATAAGGAATCTTTTCGGCGCCCAACCCTCCATTGCCCCTCGCGCCGTAACCATAGAGGATCTCGGTCCCTGGAGGAGGAGCATTGCGCAGCGCCTCCTCCGCGCTGTGGGTCTCGTCCAATAATTTGAATTCCAGCAGCGCCGTCTTGCCGATGATCTCCTTGGCCCGCTCCGGGTCCTGAATTCCCGGCAGCTGGACCAGAATGTCCTGCTGTCCCTGGCGCTGGATGATCGGCTCGCTCACCCCGAACTGATCGATGCGGTTGCGGATCGTTTCCAAGGATTGATCCACCGTGGCATCTCTCAGCGAGCGGATCTCCTTCTCGCTCAAGGCAAGCAAGAAATCCACGCCCCCGGCGCCGGCTTGAGAACTCGCCACCGTGAGATTGCCGAACTCGGTTTTGAGCAGGTCCCTGACCTTGTCGCCGCTCGCTGACGGGACCTTGAGCTGGATCTGATTGCCGCGAACCCTCGATAGCTCGGTCATCGGGATCCCTTTGTCCCGCAGCAGCTTGAGCAGATCCTCCTTGATTCGCTCGACGCTGTTTTCTATCGCCTTGTCCACCTTAACCTCAAGCACGAGATGGCTCCCGCCCTGGAGATCCAACCCCAGATGGATGCGATCGGCCGGCAGGGAACTGCTCCACCACGAAGGCAGCTCCCCGAGAAAAGAGGGGACCAGATAAAACACTCCCGCTAAGGTCAGAGATAAAAAAATGACCAGGCGAACCACGACTCCGCGCTGCATGTTATGACTCCTTGGCCTCTTTGGTTAAAACCTTCTCGTTCTTTATGATCTCGGAGATCTGCGGACGATGAACCCGGAGCCGCACGTTTGGCGCCACTTCCAGCGTCACCACCGCGTCGGTCAGGGCCACTACCTTACCGTAAATCCCGCCCGAGGTCATCACCTCGTCATTTTTTTTGAGCTGGCCCAACATCCGCTGGTGCTCTTTGACTTTTTTCTGCTGCGGGCGGATGAGCAGCAGGTAGAATACAAAAAATACCAGGACCAGCGGGGCGAAGCTCACCAGCGAGCTGGCCCCGGCAGGCAACTGTGCCGTCTGAGCATATGCCACATCGAACATGATTCCTCCTATTCCGACTCCGAGTGTTGAAGCATGAGGTTCCTATCCTGCAGCCAGAATTCAGTGCGATCTTCTCGAATCGCGCGGCGCAGATTTTCCATCAGCCGTTGGTAAAAGACGAGATTATGCAGCGTCAGAAGGTAAGCTGCAAGGATCTCACCGGCCTGATGGAGATGACGGAGATACGCCCGGGAAAAATTCCGGCAGCAGTAACAGTCGCAGGACTCGTCCGCCGGCCGGGGATCGTTCGTATATTCGGCCCGCCGGATGTTCATTTTCCCGGCGGCGGTGAAGAGAGTTCCGTTGCGCGCGTTTCGCGTCGGCAGCACGCAGTCGAAGAGATCGTAGCCGGCGCGCACTGCAAAGATCAGATCTTCGGGACGTCCGACGCCCATGAGATAGCGCGGGCGATCCTCGGGCAGCAGTCCCGCGGTGAACTCGCCGATGGCGCGAAGCGCCGCTTGACCCTCGCCGACTCCCAGGCCGCCGGCGGCAAAACCGTCAAAGGGAAGTCCGGTCATTTCACGCGCGCATTCGAGCCGCAGATCCTCGTACATGCCTCCCTGGATGATTCCGAAGAGGGCCATTTCACTTTTCCGTCGCGCCTGGAGCGAACGCTCCGCCCACCGGATCGTGCGCAAGGTAGAGGCGCGCGCATATTCCCGGCTTGACGGGTGAGGAATACATTCGTCCAGCACCATCGCGATGTCGCTGCCTAGATCCTCCTGAATTCGCACCACCTTCTCAGGCGTGAGCAGATGGCTCGAGCCGTCCAGGTGCGACTGAAATTGGACTCCTTCTCCGGTGATTTTTCTGAGCGCGCCCAGACTGAACACCTGATAGCCGCCGCTATCCGTCAGAATCGGTCTCTTCCATCCCATGAACCGGTGCAGCCCGCCCAGCTCTCGGATCACCTCGACCCCGGGCCGGAGATAAACATGATAGGTGTTGGCCAGGACTATCTGGCAGCCAATCTCCTCCAAGTCTCTGGGCGACATCGCCTTCACGCTGCCCTGGGTTCCCACAGGCATGAACGCCGGGGTTTCAACCTCGCCGTGAGCCGTCACAAACCGGCCGAGGCGCGCTGCGCTGCTCGCATCTTTTTTGATGACCGTGAAGTTGAAAGCCATTTTGGGCTGTTTAATTTTGAATTTTGAATGTTGAGTTTTTAATTCCCCTCCCCTAATTCAAAATTCAACCCTCAAAATTTAAAATTATAGAATAAGCATTGCATCGCCGTAGCTATAAAATCTATAGCGCGAGCGGATCGCTTCCTGATAGGCCCGCCGGGTGAGATCCAAGCCGGCAAAGGCGGCGACCAGAACGAGCGGCGTCGAGCCGGGCAGGTGAAAGTTGGTAATGAGCCCGTCGATCACGCGGAACGAGTAGCCCGGGC
>JAHFAP010000067.1 GCA_023250495.1 Deltaproteobacteria bacterium
ACAAGATCTTCCGGATGGAGGACGAAGACCTTAAGACGCGCAACCTCAACTGCCACTCTCCGCCTGAGCGCCTCTCGCTGCCAGCGTTTGTGAGCCCAAAGAATATCCGCCCCCAAGGGACGCAGAGACCTCGGCAACTGCATTCTTAAGAGTAAGGGAACGGGGTCGTCCGCGCCCCCGACATGCCACTCGGCTGCACAACCTCGTTTGTCGAGAAACCTCTTCAAGTTAGCCCGCACGTTTAGGTCTCTCAAAGGACTGGGGTTACTATCGGCTAAGAAGTCGATGTCTTGAGTCGCCCGCACCGCTCCCCAGGCTGAAACCGCCAGCCCGCCAATCAACGCGAAAGAAATGGGCACCTGGAGAGCAAAGGAGGCGTCTTCGAGGAGATTCGGAATCGTGTCTAACGCGCGCGCGAATCGCTGCTCCATTAGCGTCCCCGTCGAGTCGCCTCACGTAAGGCGAGGCAGAAATCTGAGAGCTCCAACGCCAGTTGAAGGCGTTCGCGGGGTGTCGAATGAGAGTGAGCTTTCGATTTAACCAGAGACGGCCTTTGGCGCCGTCGCTGGCTAAAAGAGAGCGACGCTCCATCCCCTTGCGATTGGCGTCGTTGCTTCATGTTTGTAAAATTATCAGATCAATGGAACGGTTGCCAGAGTTGAGTGGCCGCAAGCCGGAGGAATTTGTGGATCACTCCCTGCTCGATGAGTTGGAGAAGGAAGGGTTCTTTAAGGCGCTGGGTTCGTGAGTTATCTTTTTTTTAGCTCTTCGCCGGCCTTTTTAGCGAAGCTCCAGTCGACTACGTCCGAGACCGCGATGTTTCCTCCGCTCTTGCGGGTCTCCTGGACCAGACGGATCACGTTTCGCATCGTTTCGTCGGGGGCGATTCCGCTTCGGCTGTAGAGCCCGATGAGGTCTTGATACATTCCTTCCCGCACCTCCGCGTCTTTGACGCCCCAGCTTTTTTCCATGAGAGATAGGATCTCGCTTTTACGATTCTGGATGTAATCGACGCCCTTGAAAAGCGCCCTGATGATCTTGACGATCTCCGCCGGCGCTTCCTTGATCTTGTCGACCTGAACCGCTACGCCTCCCAAGGGGATCTGCATCACGTCATTAAACGTCACGAGTTCGTTGAAGCCCTTCTGTCGTGCGATCTTGTTGAATGGCGGGACGAGCATAGCGGCATGAATAGTGCCGCTGTCCAACGCCGCGTATCGGCTGGAGCTTCCTCCGATCTGCAGAAAAGTGACATCTTTTTCGGAATTCATCCCGTATTTTCTTAAGACCGCTATTACCTCGCTGTGGGGTGTCCCGCCGAAGCTGCTGATCCCCACGATCTTGCCCTTGAGATCCTCCACCCTCTTGATGTTCGCGCTTGTCACCAGCACATGATCCGAGCCGTCCATGACCGACATGACGATGCGCACCGGCAAACCCGCCATCGCGGCGCCGACGAAATTAGAAAAGGTCCCGCCGTAATCGACGTTTTTGCTCAGGACTCCGTTGACCACGACCTGATTCTGCATGATGACGACGACCGCGTTGAGCCCCTCGCTCTTGAAAAACCCTCTCTCCTCCGCGATGACGAAGGGCAGGGAGTTGCTGCCGGTGCGGGTGGTGAGGCCCACGACGATCCTTTTCTCCTGGGCCGTGAGCGCGAGAGGAAATGCGGCAATGAGTGCGAGCAGTAATGGGAAACAGCGAAACAGAAAGCGGATAGTCTTTCTCATTCCGAAAGATCCATAAGGACGCCGTCGGGATCGGATAGCGGATACCTGCCGAGCATGCAGCTGTCGATTTCCCGCTTCGTGACGGGGCCGAATCTCCCTAAGTCGATTTGCTTCGGCGCAGAGTCAGGGTGGGAGCGGCTCAGCTCCGCCAGCTCCTCTTGGGCCTTCTCCAGAGCCTCTACTTTGAAGCCGATGTGATCCAATCCTTCAGTCATCGCCCGGTAGGAGTTGTTCTCAGTCGGGATGATCACCAGCGACACCTTGCCGTCGCTCAAGCAGAGCTGGCCTTTTTCGGACGCGCCTTCCAGCGGTCTAAGCTCAAAAACATTCTGATAGAAATCGGCGAGGAGAGAAGGGTTGCTTGCTCTAATGGCAACGTGGTGCAGGTGGCGCGGCTGCTCCCAGCCTTCCTCCAAATATCCCTCTCTAACTTTGGCCGCGCCTTTTTCAGAGACATCCATGTGCGTGCCCGCCGGGTCCTGGATCCTCATGACCGCGAACGGGACGTGCTCCAGGCTGGTGGCGATTCTTAGATCGGGATATCTCTGTCGGATCCGCTCAAGCACGCTCTTCGTGGATTGCACCTCAAAGCCGAAATGGTCCAGTCCGGAGCGAGTGCCCGCATGTCTCTGCAATAAGGCGAGCCCGATGACGCCATCGCTGATGTGGCCCCGAGTGGGGTCGTAATTGCCTTTCTCATCAGTCATTCCCGTCGTGATTTTTTTCATGCCGAAGACGGTCTGATAAAATCGAGCTGTCCTCTGATAGTTCTCGGTGTAGACCGCCACGTGTCTGATGCGAGCAAACATATTTGCTTCCTCCTGCTCTTCTTGGCTCTCGGCCATAGCGCCTATCACCTTGCCTGTCTCCCGTCAAGGCAGAAGGATTTTGGCGCGACCACTTAAAGTGAGCCCTGGGGCTTTTTGCTTTCAGTATTCGTCGGCTTGTTATTGCAGCTCGCGTGAGCTATAGGAGCGAGCGAGAGCAGGGTGATTGAGTGTTTTTAGAGGAGTATTTGCATGGTGGACATGATCAAGAAAGATCTCGCCGCGATTAGAACCGATGTTGTGGGCAGCCTTCTTCGCCCTGGCTATCTCAAAGAGGCCTATTCGCGCCGTGACGAGAGAAAGATAGAAGCCGAAGAGTTACGCAAGGTCGAGGATGAAGCTATCCGGCGCGCGGTGCGTCTTCAGGAAGAAGCAGGGCTGGATGTCATTACTGACGGCGAATTCCGCCGCCTGAACTTTCAGGACAGTTTCGCCGCGTCGGTCACCGGCTTCGATGCGCGTCCGGTGAACCTTCGGTTTGTCGAGAGCCTAGTCGAAGGAGGGAAGCCGCTTCAGAGATGGGAGCGGGCATATCAGGTTGCGGACGGGGCGGCTATTTTACAGCGCCGTCCGGTCTCACAGCGGCTGCGCCTGGTGCGCAATCTTCCTTTAGAGGAATATCTTTTCGTCAGCCGAGTGGCGCGCAAGCCGGCCAAGGTGACGCTGATCGGACCTGACCGCATCTCCCAACGATTCGATTACCAGAACTCAAAATCGGTTTATTCTGGCATGGATGACTTCATAGCCGATGTGGTCCGTATCGAGCGCGAAATTGTGCGGAGCCTGGTGGACGCCGGCTGCCGCTATATTCAAATTGATGCCCCGAGTTACACCGCCTATGTGGATTCCCCCTCTCTCCAAGCCATGCGAGAACGGGGTGAGGATCCGATGGAGAACTTTGCGCGCTCGCTAAAGGCGGATAATGAAATCCTCGGAGGCCGTGACGGCGCGACCTTCGGCATCCATCTATGCCGCGGCAACCAGCGCAGCATGTGGCACCGGGAAGGTAGCTATGATGCCATCGCGGAGAGGCTCTTTACGGAACTCCGTCACGACCGTTTTCTGCTGGAATATGACAGCCCGAGGGCCGGGGGTTTCGAGCCGTTACGTTTTGTGCCGAGGGGGAAGGTGGTGGTTCTGGGACTCATCAGCACCAAGGTGCCGGAGATCGAGAAGATCGACGACCTCAAGCGCCGCATCGATGAGGCGAGCAAGTATGTCCCTTTGGAGCAGCTCGCGATCAGCCCGCAGTGTGGATTTGCCTCGGATATGGTTGGGAACCTGATCAGCGAAGATGACCAGAAGAGGAAGCTGGAGGCCGTGGTGGAGACGGCGCGGCAAGTTTGGGGGATAACATCATGAAACCGCAAAACGTTCTTCCAGTAGAAGAGGAGAGCAAAATGACCCAAGGAAAATTACCCATCCTGCCCACGAGCGTGGTCGGAAGCCATGGACGTCCCGGCTGGCTCTACGTGTTCCGGGAGGCGACCGCGACTCGGGAACTCGGTTCCATCGACATGCAAGAGGTCGGCGACGATGCCGTGAGGCTGGCGATCTTGGATCAGGAAGAGGCGGGCATCGATGTGATCAGCGACGGCGAGATGCGCCGCACCGCAGGCTACTACCGGGGCTACATGGAGAGAATGGTCAATCTGCCTTTCTCCAAGAAGCCGCCGCTGCGCCAGGTCGGTCCCTTCCACTATGATTTTATACGCTCGCGCGAGGTCGTGGGTCCGGTGAGCGCGCCCGAAGGGTTGGGCATCGTCGATGAGTTCAAGTTTTTAAAGGCGCACACGAAAAAACCGCTGAAGGCCACCTGCGCGGGACCGCTTAACTTCGCGCGCGAATGCGTGATCAGCGCCCATTACAAGAGCACCTTCGATCTCGCCTATGATTTTGCCAAGATCATCAACGCGGAGCTCAAAGGGCTGGCAGCGGCGGGCGCGGACTTCATCCAGGTGGATGAGCCTTCTTACGTGCATCTAAAGGAAGAACCTGGAGAGATGGCGAAGCTCTTCAACGCGACCGTGGAAGGCGTCAAGGCCAAGGTCGCTTTGCACATCTGCTTCGGCACTCACGCGGGCCGGCCGCGCATGTCGAAGCGCACCTACCGGCAGCTCTTTCCCCGCATCCTCGATGCCAAAGCGGATCAGCTCGTCCTGGAGTTCGCCAACCGCCAGATGTCGGAGATCGAGCTGTGGAAGGAGTTCGCCGTAGACCGGGAGCTCGGCGCCGGCGTCATCGACGTCAAGGCGTACGAGATCGAGACGCCGGAGGATGTCGCCGATAGGATTCGCAAGATCCTCAAATATGTTCCGGCGGAAAAATTATGGATCAACCCGGACTGCGGCATGGGCAACAGCCCGCGTTGGATCTGCGTGGAGAAGTTCAAGGCGATGGTCGCCGGCACACGCATCGTCCGGCGCGAGCTGGGTTTCAGGGATCAGTGAACGGATTGCGCGAGTCTGTTCTTTGGGGAGAGAGAGGTGCAAGTGGCTGGTCGCGAGCGGGTCCGTGGCTATGGCGGCTGGTAAAGATAAAAGGAGGGAAACCATGATACGCAGCAGCAAGTATCGGAAGAGAGGAACGAGCAGTCTTTTAACGGTTGTTCTCATCGCCGGATTCCTGTGGACGGAGGGCTGGGCCCAGATGACCGAGGTGAACATGGGAGTCGCATTCGTGAACGCGCGCGTGGCTCCGCTGTGGGTTGCCGAAAGAGAGGGTTTTTTTAGAAAGAACGGGCTCGACGTTAAACTCACGAACATCCCCGGCGGAACCCAGGGGGCGCAGGCGCTGCTCAGCGGCGGCATCGATGTTTCCTATGCCGATCCGGCCTCTACGATTTCCGCCATTGCGGCGGGGGCGCAGCTCGTCGAAGTCATGGCAATCACCACGATCATGCCCTATTACCTCGTCGGAGCTGCCGCGGTAAAAACCATCGCGGACCTGAAAGGGAAGCGCGTCGGTTCTTCCGGCTTGGGGCTGTCTTCATCCCGCATGGCGCTCCTGGTGGCCTTCGGACGCCTGGGTCTGGATCCAGAGAGGGACAAGATCACGCTGGTTGCAGCAGGAGCCGAGCCCGAGAGAATCGCCGGGGTGGCTTCAGGAGCAATTGCCGGGACGGTACTTGCCCCGGACTTCCGCAGCAAGATCGAGCAGCTGGGCCTCAATATTCTCGCGGACCTGCGCACCATCAATGTTCCCTGGGAACAGGATGCCTGGAGACGTCAAGAAAGAGCCTACAGACCAAGCGTGACGTGATCGAGAGAGTCATGAAAGCCTTGCTGGAAGGCAACGCCTATGTTCTGAACCCGGCTAACCGCTCCTCGCTGCTCGAGCTCTTAAGGTCCCGTTTGGGATTGAAGACCACTGAGGAGGCCAACGCAGCCTATGAGGATCTGATCAAGTATTACGTTCTCAAGAAGCCTTACCCCTACCGGGAAGGCCTGCTGTCCATCACGGCTGAAATCGCCAAGATTGTTCCCAAGGCCGCGAGCCTGAAATTCGAGGACACCGCCGCCTCCAGCATCATCGAGAAGCTCGACAAGAGCGGGTTCATCGACAGCCTCTACAAATAGCGAGTGGAGGTACTGGCCGGAGAGAAGCGCCGCGGAGCTAAAGCGGGGGGGACAAAGTTGACTTTCCAGACTGAACCGTGGGAGATTGACGGCTGGGAAAAATTTCATGCGTGTCAACGCGCTCGCGGACATCACCGTCATTGAGTGCTCGACGTTTGTAACCGGTCCGTATGCGGCGGCGCTGTTGGCCGACCTCGGAGCGCGCGTTATCAAGATCGAAGCGCCGCCTGATGGAGATCCTTACCGCTACTTCGCGCCGGACCCGTTTTTTAGCCCGAACTTCGCGCACCTGAACCGCAACAAGGAGAGTCTCGCGCTCGATCTCAAGACTCAGAAGGGGAGAGATATTTGCGTCGAGTTGATTAAGAGGGCGGATGTTTTCCTGGAGAATTTCCGGCCCGGGACTGCGGAGCGTCTGGGTCTCGGCTACGAGGCTCTGCGCTCGATGAATCCCAAATTAGTTTATTGCTCCATCTCCGCCTTCGGCCAGAGCGGCCCCTACGCGGACAAGCCCGGCTTCGACACTTTGGGTCAAGCGATGAGCGGACTTCTGAGTCTCCTCACGGATATGGAGCAGCCCAAGGTCATGGGGATAGCGCTTTCGGATTACGCGACGGGTCTCTCCGCTGGCTACGGGATTCTGGGCGCTCTGCTCGCAGGCCAGAAAACCGAGCAAGGCGCCAAGGTCGAGACTTCTTTGCTGCGGGCCACTTTGTCTTTCATCGGCGAGACGGGCGCGGGCTATTTGCGAACAGGCCAGATTCCTGACCGGCTCGCTCGGGTCAAGAACGCTCACGCGTTTGCCTTTGTGGCAAAGGACGGATTACCGTTGGTTGTCCATTGTTCGGTCCCGGAAAAATTCTGGGACGCTTTCTTGAAGGCTGTGGACAGGATGGATCTCGCGGCGGACCGGAGGTTTGGAACCAGGGACAGCCGGAGGAAAAATTACGTCGAGCTCGAAAACGAGCTTGCCGTGACCTTCGCGACCAGGAGTAGAAGCGAATGGCTGAAGAGACTGGAGCAAAACGACGTCCCTGCGGCGCCGCTTTACAACATGGCCGAGGTCTTGAGCGATCCTCAGGTGAAACATCTGGGATTGGTTGAAGAGGTCGAACATCCCAAAGCAGGAAAATTAAAATTCGTGGGACCTGCGGTGAGCTACACGAATCTCGCCACGAAAAGCGCGATGCCTCCGCCTCTCCTCGGAGAACAGACGGCGGCGATTCTGCTTGAGCTTGGATACAGTCACGCCGCTGTAAAGGAGCTCGAAGGCCAGGGCGTTATCAGGATTGGTTAAAGGGTTGCAGGGTTTAAGGGTTGAAGGGTTCAAGGGAACCCTCACCCTTCCCTCTCCCTGGAAGGGAGAGGATTAAAGGTGAGGGTTGAAGGGGAATAGAAATGATTCATGACATCGAGATCAATTCGGCGGCGCATTATCCGGCCGCCGGCGTCATCGATCTGGTTGAGCTGGCCGAGAAGGTGGGATTCGGCGCTTTCTGGAAAGGGGAGTCGAACAGCACGGACCCGATGGTCCTTCTTTCCGCAGCTGCGAGCCGGACCAAATCCATCAAACTCGGAACGGCTATCTACCATATATATGGCAGAAGTCCGGTGACGCTCGGAATCCAATCCGCCACCTTGCAGGATCTTTCCGGAGGGAGATTGCTCCTGGGGCTCGGCGTCGCGAACAAGAGCATCGCCGCCTGGCACGGCGGCGTGTTCGACCGTCCGCTGCGGCGCGCGCGCGAGTATATCGAAATCGTCCGCAAAGTCGCCGCGGGTGAGCGTGTCGAGTACGAGGGAGAAATCTACCAGACAGGCAAGCGCTTCCAATTATCGTGGAAGCCGAGCCATCCGAAGTTTCCCGTTTATCTCGCAGGGCTTGGGCCCCAGATGACCAAGCTTGTCGGAAAGATCGCCGACGGCGTTTTCATCAACATGGCGACGCCGGCGAAGATTCGCGAGATCGCCGCGCGGGTGCGCGAGGGAGCGAAAGAGGCGGGTCGTGACCCGACCAAGATCGAGATTATCGCCAAGTGCAGGGTCTCGCTTAACCCAGATCGATCGCTGGCGCGCTCGAAGCTGCGGCAGGTGCTCACCTTCTACAACCTGGCGGATCATTACAGCGACATGCTCAAAGGGTTGGGCTTCGAAGCAGAGGTCGATGCCATTCAGGGAGCGTTTCAAAAGGGCGGATTCAAGGCGGCGATGGCAGCGTTGACCGACGACTATATGGATAAGCTTCCGGTCGTGCCCGGCACTTCGATCGCCGAGATCAAGGATAAACTGCTTCCATTCAAGGAAGCGGGCGTCACGCGCCTGGTGACTCCCTACGTGCCGGTCACCGAGCCCGTAGTCGAAGACGCGAGGAGATTTTTGCAAGAATGGGGGAGGGGATAGCGAGTTTGTTGGGTTTGTTGAGTTTGTTGGGTTTGTTGAGTTTGTTGAGTTCTTTGAGTTCAACCCAATCAACCCAATGAACCTAATCAACTCAATCAACTGAGTTCTGGAGGTGAATCATGTGTGATTTTGCGGCGGATGCCGAGGCGGCAGCTAGTTTGATGGTGGGGCGGACCCTGAGCGTGGAGCGGGTGCGACAGCTCAATGCCAAAGACTATTTTTATCAGATGCTCAAAGATAACCCGGAGATGCTCAAGATATATCCGGGGATCGAGAATGAGCTTTTGAACGGGGCGATTGACTGCCACATCCATGCGTATCCGGATTTTGTCCATCGCTCGCAGGACATGATCCAGATGGCCGTGGACGCCTCCAAGGCGGGTATGCGCGCCCTGGCCTTCAAGGATCACTGGAACATCAGCTGCAACGCGGCGTATCTTGCGCAGCGTCACGTTGACTATTTGGTCGAGAAGGGTGAGCTGCCGCACCGCGTCGAGATTTACGGCGGCGCGGGAACCTGTCACGGCATGAACGTGGAATATATCCGCGTGGCCCTTCAATATCCAAACTTCAGGATGATCTGGTTTCCGACTTTCACGTCGCTCGGATTCTGGCGCGGGGCAGGTCATCCGGAAAAAGGCGGAGTGAGGTTAGTTGGCGAAGATGGGAAGGTTCTGCCCGAGGTCGTCAAGATCATGGAGCTGGCCGCTGAGAAAAAAGTCGGGATCGGCTTCGGTCACACCGACTTTCAGGAGCTGATGCCACTGGCCAGAAAAGCCAAGGAAATCGGGGTTAGAGCGACTCTAGATCATCCTTTACTTGAACTCAATAAGTTGCTGCTCGATGAGATGAAACAGCTCGCTGACCTTGGCATCTTCGTCGGGACTTACTGCCAGCCGATGATCCCGAGTCTCTACCAGCCTGTGGCGGACCCGATGGAGACGATCCGCACGATCAAGGAGATCGGCCCGGAGCGCTGCATCATCGGCAGCGACTTCGGCCAGGTGCTGCACATGGACGCCATCGACGGCATGCGCGTCTTTATCCGCGCGCTGCTCGGCTTCGGGATCAAGCCGAATGAGATCAGCGTGATGTTAAAAGACAATCCCGCCAAGTTGATGTGGCTGGATTAGGCGTGAGTTGCTTGAGCGCCGGTCGAGATAGGCTGCGGGTGGTTTGGGAAATAGGCCGCCCAATTCGGCGGCGTTTCGCGGCCAGCAGGTTGTTGACAGTTTGGAGAAGTTGGCTGATATTGCAACTGATTCGAATCTGATTAGTGGAGTCGTGTTGGGAGATAGGCCGACCGGCATTTGTCGCCTGCTAAAGCGGCTCACTTAATAGCAACTGTGAGGGGCCAATCATGGCATCCATGAAAGTTTGCGTCGTCGCCGAAGCGTCAAACTCACACAACAAGCGTCTTCAGAGTGCAGTGTCGCTCATAAATGCTTGTCAAAAGTACTACCGTCTCGAATGCGCTAGCGACGCCCGACTCGCCCCAACCGGCAGGCCTGTTAACCCGAGTGCCCTGTGCGCCCAACTTGAAAGGACCTTACGCCAGAGCCATTCAATATTCGTGACTGAAGACCCGTTTGACGATAATTGGTTCTCCCACGAGTACAGGTCATCGGCCATAATCACAACGGTTGACTGGGAGACACTTTATGCCCCTCCGTCGCTCAAAGCCTACGTCATCTACCAAATCGCACAGGCGCTGGTTCATTTCTCCGCAGACATGAGCGAAGAAATGGCTCTGAAAATAGTACACGAGCCGCCCGTGGGCTGTGTCTACGACATGGCGAGCAACAAACCGGACATCAAACTCGGGATGGTTGCGGGCAATCTTTGTCCCCGCTGTGTTGGTCAATTGAGGGCGCTAGGCACCGACGAAGAAGCCATTAATGCCGTCATAAGGATCGTGTCACTCGTTCGCTCGGAAGCTTCGGGTCGTCCGGTTGCCCTAAACCCTCAAGAGGTCTTCATCGTGATGCGGTTCACGCGAAACGATGAAAATGATAATGCATGGAAGCATGGAATCAGACCGGGGGTCGAATCCTGTGGGCTGAAGCCAGTACGAGCCGATGCGAAAGTCGAATCTGGCCAGATACTGGAAAAAATCGATCGGTACATCAGAAGGTGCCGTTTGATCGTCGCCAAGGTCGACGAGAACAACTTGAACGTGTACTACGAGTTAGGCCTGGCAATGGGGTTTGATAAGGACGTCCTTCTAATCTCGGAAAGTAGCCTGGTTTTGAACTTGCCGTCAGACCTCAAGAACTGGGAGTGCCTCATTTACGACAAGGGAAATTACGACCAATTGGCTGCCAGGGTGCGCAAGTTCCTCTGCGACAACTACGGTCTGAAGCCGCTAACGTCTAACTTGGCGCTTCAGACCGATCGCTAAGAGCGCCGGCTGAGCTTTGCGTTATCTGCGCGTGTACTGGAAATGCACATCTCTGAACGGAAATTGACACTACGTGAGGAAACCCTGGAGGACCAGCTTCTCCCGCTTCTCCGCGACCGGGTCTTTCACGTTACCTCGCTGTCGAGGTTCCAGGCAATTAGCGGGAGTGGCTATATCAAGTCAAATCGTGATGGGAGCCTCGGAGATACCTTTGCGCAGTCCAAGATTAGTTTGGGTCGGGGTAAAGGATGGGTTTGCCTCTTCGATCTTCGTAATCAGACTACTGAAGCCATCCAACGTGGCCTAGAGTGTTTATATTTCCTTGCGCCTCGCCAGCTCGGCGACCACATCGCCTTTCTCCTCTTACATTCAACTGCGCACAATCAACTCGTAACCTGGGCCGATATTGCGACGAACACGGATCTGGCGGCGTTCCGTATTCCGCGTGTCGAATGCTGGTTTCCTGATAATCTTCCCATTAGTCTTTTAGAGGGGGCTTTGCTTGTACAGATCGTAAGACGGCCGGTTGATCCTAACGAAGTGACAGCTGCCATTTTGAGAATCCACGGGCGGCACGGCAGCTAACACAGCTCTTGAGCGCATCGGCTAGCAGCTTGGCTAATGGAACGAACTTCGGGTTTTGAAATCGATTCGCGGCGTGATGCCAACGGCTCTTTTCGCCTCGCGCTCAGCTTAAACGTTAGGTGTGCTTTAACGCGGTAAAAAGATGTCAAAGCCTGATTTTCTATTAGGGCACGAGCCTATTGGTGGTCGAATCAATGTGCGCCGAGAATTGAGACGGATTAGCGCAGACCCGATGCGGCCTTTGTTAGACATTCTCGGCGCAGAGAAATTCGCAATCCTTAGTAGCGACAAATCAAGATACGAGAAGGCGTATTGGTTCTACTACCTGTCGTTAGATCGTTATCTACACGAAATGTCAGTAGCGGCACGCTACTCGAAAGGACCGTATTGGGTCCGGCGTTCCGGAGGAAAGGCTAGATATACGCCTCTCGAGCAGTCGCTTGCCGATCAGTATCGCAAGGTTGCCCCCTTCCTTGAGTACGACTTAGTAAATTGTCTTATTCACAGCCGGATTCTTCTGGACCGTGTAACGGGACTGGCTCGGCACTTTCTCAAAGGGAAAAGACTTCCTAGCTTCACGTCGTTCAACGATCACAAGAAGTTCTTTCTTAAGCTCAGCGAACCGTATGGGGTGCATGAAAAATATGCACAATATATCCGGGAGCAGACTGGTTGGTTCGAAATGCCATTAAAGGCCGTTCGGGACAAGTTTGTGGTGCATACCGGACCGAAGCACATGAGGTTTCTCGGATATCCTAACGACGGGTGGGAACTAGATCTTAGTATCATCCTGCCCGACAGCGATGACCCTTCCAAACCGCTCTCTAAAGTCAAGTATATCGGAGTAAATGCAATTCGTCTCAGCCATGAAATAGAGGGTTTTCTGAAGTGGTTCTGCGAGTACGGGGTGTTTTCAATTACCCAGGCAGCACCTAACATCACGCTCAACCCGGACGCGCAAACGCTACGCGCCGGTTAGCTTCGCGTTAGGTACCTTCCGATATGAGCGTATGGACCCCCGACTCACTGAAGCTGTTCGTGAGCCACGTGGTGACTCAGAAGGAGGTTGCCCAATCCCTGAAGGACAGTCTCGTCACCTACGGGATTTGCGGATTTGTCGCCCACAGCGATATCGAGCCCACGCGTGAATGGCAGACCGAGATCGAGAGCGCGCTGCAGACCATGGATGCCCTGACTGCGATTCTTACCCCCGACTTCCACGCCAGCCGCTGGACAGATCAAGAGGTTGGGTTCGCCCTCGGGCGCGGACTGCTCGTCGTTCCACTCCTGCTCGGCGCTGATCCCTA
>JAHFAP010000259.1 GCA_023250495.1 Deltaproteobacteria bacterium
GCAACCCGCTCTTTAGCCCTTCAGCAGTATGCGATGCGGCCATCAGGTTGATATCGGTGCTCGAGGGCAAGCCCGCCGCCTTCTCCTGGGAGATCTTGTTGAGCATCGTGGGGAAGTCGGGGCCGGGCGTGAACTGGAGTTTTACGTTCGTCCCGTATCTCTTATTCATAGTGGCGATCATTGGCCTTAAACCGGCCTCGCCATCCAGACGACCAGCCAACCACTGTATCTTTAAGGCCCCTTCCTTCTTTGCTCCTTCGATCACCTTCTCAAGTGCGGGTGAACGCGCTTGGGCCTCGACTACCTGCGGCCTCGCAAGGAGCGAGACGCTACTAAGGATCAAGAGGAAGCTCCCTGCAACCGAAAACATTCCTTGAGGAAGCATGGTATGAACCTCCTTTATGTCTTACGGTAGCTGATCCTAGCAACGGGTCGGCATGCCGTCAATTCCGTGGGTTCCGCCGGGCAAGATGAATTGTTCTCATAGTACTTACGTGCAAAAAGGGGAGAAGTCCAATTTTATCGATATCACTCTTTCTTGCGTGGTCTGCCACGTTAGGCAAGTCTGACACGCCGATCTTCACCTCTATGATTGTCTTGCGTTGAGGCTGGCGAGCACTTTCTCAGCGGTGATCGGCAACTCGCGGATCCGTACGCCGGTGGCGTCGCAAACGGCGTTGGCGATGGCAGCGGCCACAGGCACCAGCGGAGGCTCACCCAAGGCTTTGGCGCCGTAGGGCCCGATCGGGTCGGGCCGGTTGAGCAGAATCGGCTCGATCGCAGGTACATCGATCAGGTTGGGTATCTTAAAGCTGTCCAGGTTTAATACCTGCGGCGCCCCGCTTTCCGGGTCCAGAGAAATTTCTTCCATCAGCGCGTAGCCGAGCCCCTGGACCACGCCGCCCACGATCTGCCCGTAAGCGCTCTCCGGATTGACCGTGCGCCCGGAGTCGTGCACCGCCACATACTTGAGCACCCGGATCGTGCCGCTTTCGGGATCCACCTCGACCTCGGTGAAGTGAGCTCCAAAGGAGTTGATAATGTGCGTTTTGCTCCCCGCGCGCACGCTTGCCTGGCCAACCACGACGCGATTTTCCCGTCGCGTGACGACATGGCCCAAGGGGAGATGATGATCCGGATCGCTGCGCGCAAACACAACGCCGTCACGGATCTCGAGCTCGCTTGAATCGACCTCGAGTAGGCGGGAGGCTGTCTCCAGGATCTGATGTTTGGCGTCCTCAGCCGCCTGCAAGGCAGCCAGGCCGGAGGTGAAAGTCGTCGTGCTTCCCGAAGTGCTGTGCGAAAAGGGAGTGGTCTCGGTATCTGCAAAGACCCCTTTCACGTCGTCGAAGCTGAGTCCGAGAGTCTCGGCGGCGATCTGTATCAGGATGGTCCAGGCACCCTGACCGATTTCCATGATGCTCATGAAAAGCTCCGCCGTACCGTCAGCTTTAACTTTGACGACAGCCGACGAATTGGACTGACCGGTCTTGTAAATGCAGCAAGCCATGCCCATGCCCCGGTATTTCCCCTTCACTTTCAGTTTTCTCGGCCCATGCGGGCGCGGCTTCCAGCCGATCCTTTTGGCGCCCTCTTCCAGGCACTCGGCTAGGAAGTTACTCGAGAAAGGAATCCCTCCTTCAATCGGCTGCGCCGGGACCAGCTCCTCTTTCGGCTGGTAATGTCCGGGCTGTCCCTCCGGCCGAACATGATTGCGCTTTCTAAATTCGAGCGGGTCTATTCCAAGACGCTCGGCAACCTCGTCCACCAGCGACTCAAGGGCAAAATGGCCTTGGGGCGCGCCCAGCCCGCGATACGAGCCGGCCACCGGGCTATTGGTGAAAGCCACTTTCCCTTCGAAGCGAGCGTTCGGGCAGGTGTAAAGGTAAGTCAACCCATGACCGAGGCGCGCACCGACTCCGAATCCAGGAGAGTACGGTCCGGTATTCAACACGCTGCTTGAGTCGATGGCCGTAATCGAACCATCGCGCTTGAGCCCCATGCGGATCCGGGTAACCGTCGCGTGGCGCCAGCGGCCGAACGCCAGCTCTTCCTCGCGCGTATATCCCATGCGCACGGAACGCCCCGCCTTCTGCGCCAGCAATGCTGTAATCGCGGCAAGCCGCGTCTCATCCTTGCTGCCAAAGCCCGCACCCATATATAAGCCGATGACACGGACGCTCTCGTGCGGCAGGCCAAAAACCCTGGCCAGGCGACTGCGATCGCCGTAGACATTGCGGCTCGACTTCCAGACCGTCAAGCGTCCGCTCTCCCATCGGGCGAGGCAGTAGCGTGGCTCGAGCGATAGCGGGCTCGTCGCCTGAGTGCGATAGGTTCCCTCGACCACAAGATCCGCTTGAGCCATGCCCGCCGCCGCGTCGCCCCGCTCCAGGAGGATCGGCGTCCTCCCGGCCACGTTGGTGCCTCCACCTCGCACCAAGGGCGCGCCCGGCGCAACCGCCGCCTCCGCGTCCAAGACAAAAGGAAGAGGTTTGTACTCGACTTCAATCTTCCCCAGCGCCTCTTCGGCGATCTCGAGAGTGTCGGCTGCAACAGCCGCCACCTCGTCGCCCACGTGGCGGACGACACGGTTAAGAACATAAACCGGCTGCACAGGGCTATCCGGAACACTCTCATCGCCCTCTTCGAAAGGGTTCTCAGGCGCATCGTGAAACGTTACAACCGCTCGCACGCCGGGCAGCGCTTCCGCTTTCGAGGTATCGATCCGGAGGATTTCGGCATGAGGGTAGGGGCTGCGAAGTGTTTTTCCCTGCAACGCCTCTCCTTCCAGATAGTCAGCCGAATATCGGGCCCCGCCGGAGATCTTGTCGTGCGCGTCGATGCGCGTGACGGATCTCCCAACCACTTGCATCACGGGTTCCGCATTCTGTTTCACTGAACTCACTTTTTTATGCTCCTCCTCCCATCAAGGCTGCTTCAGTTCCTCGACGAGTTAAGCGGGAAGTTACCGGCCGCTAAGACTGCCAATCCTAAAGACTTCGTTGATGTAAGATTCATCGAGGAGCTGGACCGTTCGGGATTCATCGACGGACTTTACCGGTGACCTTAGCCGCTGGTGGATCCCGTTGGGAGGTTCACCTACTGAGCGCGACGGATGCTCCGTCTTTTTCTGCAGCTAGGGACTACCGTTCAGAATTCTCAGCCCAAAGAGTTTGACAGCATTGTCATATAGGATCTTGCGCCTGGCCTCATCTGAGATGGGCTGAGCATCCAGCTCTGGAAGCGCCTTCGATGGCTCTATGGCGTCGGGGTGTGGGTAATCCGTGTTCCACACAATATTCTCACCCCGCAGAAAGTCGACCACGTACTTGAGAGCTCGCTCATCACTATCGCACGCGACTACACATTGGCGCATAAAGTACTCACTTGGAAGCAGTCGAAGTTTCTCGGATCTACCCATCACGCTATTCCGTCCATGAGTGTGATCATCCATGCGACCCAGCCAGAAAGGCAGCCAGCCGGCATTTGACTCTAGGATACCCAGCCTCAGTTTGGGAAAGCGTTCGAGGATTCCTGTGAAGATGAAGTGGCCGAGAGTAGTCATATTATCGCAGGGAAAGCCTAAAGCGTGGTCTAGCCCCCGCAGAGCCAACTGCATGTCCTCACGCCTTTCGCCTTCGAGTTCCCTGAAGGGATGAAACCTGCGTTGGCGATACTCGCCGTGAACGGAGATGGGGAAGTCGAGATCACACGCCAATTTCCAGAGCGCTTCATACTCGGGTTCGTGCAACCACTTGCCCACAGGAAGGAAGGGATTCCTCACGGATACTGCGCCTAGCTCCTCCACTGAGCGTCTGGCCTCCGTGACCATTTCCTCGACATCCGAGCCTGGAAGCACCGCTACGAACTTGAGCCGTTTGGCGTCAACGCCGCAGTAGTCGTGAGCCCAATTATTGTAGGCCCGACACATGGCGGCACCCAATTTGACATCCTTTAAGGCCACGCGGTAGGCGAAGTTGCCGTTGTTGCCGGTGGGTAGCAACACTTGAATGTCCCAGCCGTACCTGTCCATGTCCTTAAGACGAGTCTCCGGAGACCACCAGGTTCGGTATGCTTCCCCGTACTTTTCTTCCATCGCCTTCCAGGCGCTGGCGGGAGGACGCGACTGTATTTCTCCTTTGGGAATGATTTTTCCGTCTGGTTCGTAGACCATGAAGGTACCATCCATGAAGGCTACCTTGGGGACCTGCCCTTTGAACTGCGGCTCCACATATCGCTCCCAAAGATACTGCGGCTCGTGCATGTGGGCATCCGAGTCGATGACTTTAAATCCTTTCCACATATCTCAGCTCCTTTGAAAATTGCTCAACGGGAAGAGTATTTAAGAACAGGCCGTCCTGTCAAGAAGCTATTTTTGATTC
>JAHFAP010000260.1 GCA_023250495.1 Deltaproteobacteria bacterium
TCTCAAGAACCTCGTCTCGGTCTACACGCACCGATGGCTTTTGATTCTTGGCGCCGTTTATATCGGCACGATCGTCTATGCCCCTGAAGGCATCGTGGGAGCTGTGAGGCAGTGGACACGACGGGAAAGACCTGGCCGATTACGTACAGAGGCCTGAAGATCAACTGGCAAGATAAGGACGGACTGTTGAAAAAGTAACTTTCATGCTTCGACCCTTCGGCTTCGCTCAGGACAGGCAGGCTCAGCATGAACGGAAAATTGTGAGCGATTTCAAAGCGGCGGCCGTTCGCCCTGAGCATGTCGAAGGGTGAACGGCAGGATTTTCAACAGTCTGAAGGAGGGCAAGCATGAACAAGAAGTTAATTGTATCGTTCCTAGCCATCGTCGCTCTGCTCATAGCAGGATTGAGCCCAGGATGGGCGCAGAAGGGGCCGATCAAGATCGGCTTCCTCGCTCCGGTGACGGGCGGCGGTGCCGCGGTCGGAAAGGACATGACCAGCGGATTCATGATGTACCTAGAGGAGAACGGCAGCCAGTTTGCCGGCCGGAAGGTGGAGGTAATCGTCGAGGATACTCAAGGGGACCCGGCTCAAGCGCTGACGAAGCTTCGGAAGCTGGTGGAGAGCGACAAGGTGCAGGTTGTGGCGGGGGCGTTCCTTGCCAGCGAGGGGTATGCGCTGGCGCCGAAGATTGACGAGTACCAGATTCCCACCCTTTTTCCCGTCGTGTCGGCTGATGACCTCACGCAGCGGAAACCGGTAAAGTGGTTGGTCCGGACCGGTTGGACATCAAGCCAGCCAAACCAACCGTTCGGGGAGTACGTTGCGAAGACGCTAGGCTACAAGAAAATCGTGACGATCGCGATGGACTATGCGTTTGGCTGGGAACAGGTTGCTGGGTTCCAACGAACCTTCGAGGAAGCCGGCGGCCAGATCGTTCAGAAGCTCTGGCCCCCTCTCGGCACCACCGACTTCGGCCCTTTCCTGGCCCAGATCAAGCGCGATGCCGACGCCGTCTTCGCCGTGATGGTGGCGGCATCAGCGCTCAGATTCCCCAAGCAGTACCAGGATGCGGGGTTGAAAGCCAGATTGCCGCTCATTGGCGGCGGCACGACCTTTGACGAGTTCGTCCTGCCTTCGCTTGGCGACGAGGCGATCGGGGCGATCACGGCGCTCATCTATAGCGCCGCGATCGATACGCCGGTAAATAAGCGCTTCGTCAAGGAATACAGGGCGAAGTACGGAAAGGTTCCCTCCTACTACTCGGAAACCTGCTACACGGCCGCGCGCTGGATCAACGAAGGCGCCAAAGCCGTTGGCGGAAACGTCGAGGACAGGGAAAAATTCCTCGCGGCGCTCCGAAAGGTGGAGATCCCCGACGCGCCGCGAGGAGCGATCAAGCTAGACGCTTACGGCCACCCGATCCAGAATATCTATGTCCGGAAGGTCGAGAAGAAAGACGGTGAGCTCTGGAACACGGTGATCCACACCTTCCCCTCCGTCTCTCAGTTTTGGAAGTACAAGCCGGAGGAGTTCCTGAAGCA
This sequence comes from Deltaproteobacteria bacterium, assembly GCA_023250495.1. Classification (GTDB taxonomy): domain Bacteria; phylum Desulfobacterota; class Binatia; order UBA9968; family UBA9968; genus JAHFAP01. The sequence continues at coordinate 1,544 of JAHFAP010000260.1, forward strand.
GCCCGTCTACGATCGGAACTACCCGGCATGCAAGTATTGCTAGCCCCGATGCGGACAGAAATCGTTTTTTCTGGGACGATCCTCAGAGCGATTCGCTCTCCCCTTGCGGGAGAGGGCCAGGGTGAGGGGTAGCGTGAGTTCTCGTCACCCTCACCTCGATCCTCTCCCATCAAGGGAGAGGAGGGTTTTAAGATTTGGGCGCTGATCGCTGAATACTTATAACCTATGACTGACTCGCCCGCTCTAGCGCTGAATCTCTCGAACGTCTCGAAAGCGTTTGACGGGCTTCGCGCTGTGGACGGCGTGAGCCTTGCCGTCGCAGCAGGCGAGCGCCGAGCTATCATCGGGCCGAACGGCGCAGGGAAGACAACTCTCTTTAGTCTGATCAGCGGAGAGACCGATCCGACCGAAGGGCAAATCTTCCTCTTCGGTCGGCAGGTGACACGCCTGCCTCCTCATCGCCGCGCCACGCTGGGGCTCGCCAGAACGTATCAGATCACCAATCTCTTCCCTCGCCTGACAGCGTTGGAGAACTGTCTTCTCGCGGTTCAAGCCCTGACCCCCGCGAAGCTCCACCTTCACCGCGCTCTCTCCCGCTACACGGACCATTTCGCTCGGGCTCGCTCTGTGCTGGAAGCCGTCGGGCTTCAGGGAAAGGAAAACGAAGTTGTCCGCACCCTCTCTCACGGTGAGCAGCGCCAGCTCGAGATCGCGCTGGCGCTGGCCGGGGCGCCGAAGCTCCTGCTGTTGGATGAGCCCACCGCGGGGCTTTCGCCGGCCGAGTCCCACATGATGACCGCTCTTCTTAAAAAACTCGATCCCGCCATGACCCTGCTTGTCATCGAGCACGATATGGACGTCGCGTTCGAGCTGACCAACCGGATCACGGTCCTGCACTACGGGAAGGTTATCGCTGACGGCCTCAGTCACGAGGTCAAGGCCGACCCGCTGGTGCAAGAGATCTATCTCGGCGCCGCTCTGGAGACTGCGTGATGTTAGAGGTACGGGACATTCACACTTACTACGGCGACAGCCACGTCATCCAGGGGATCTCGTTCACGATGGAGAGCGGTCAGGTCGTTGGCATCCTGGGGCGGAACGGCATGGGGAAAACCACGCTGATCCGCTCCATCATCGGTTTCACCCCGCCCCGCAGGGGACAAGTGCTCTTTAAAGAGCGCGACATCACGGCCTGGCCCGCGAACCGCGTGGTAGGTCTTGGGCTCGGGCTGGTGCCCCAGGGTCGCCGCGTCTTTTCCTCGCTGACCGTCATTGAGAACCTTGTGGTTGCCGGCAACGGCAACAGTGGTCCCTGGACGGTCGAGCGCGTGATGGATCTCTTCCCGCGGCTTCGGGAGCGACGTGAGAACCGCGCGGGCAAGCTCTCGGGTGGTGAGCAGCAAATGCTGGCGATCGCACGCGCGCTGATGACCAATCCCGAGCTTTTATTGATGGATGAGCCGACCGAGGGGTTGGCGCCGCTCTTGGTTCGCGAGGTCGGCCGCGTCATCGAGAATCTCAAGTCCCAAGGGTTGTCGATCCTCTTGGTGGAGCAGAACCTCCCTCTCGCGCTCCGCGTGTCTGACCAGGTTCACGTACTCTCGCGGGGCCGGATCGTCCACTCATCTTCTCCCACTGCACTCTGGGAGAACGAAGAGATTAAGGCAAGGTATCTGGGCGTCTAAAGTTTTCAAGAAAGGACTCTTTGCCATGATCCTAAAATCCTTCTTGCAATCATGCTGCGCGGCGCCTCCAATGGCCTCCTCGCCCTCCTTTGGAGGGAGAGGATTTAGAGGTGAGGGTGGTGCGCGCCGATCGGACCCTCACCCTCGCCCTCTCCCGCAAGCGGGAGAGGGAAATCATATCTGCAGTCCAAAATTTCTTTCGGACCGAGGTTAGATGAAACGAATCGGCATCATCGGAGTCGGGCTTCTCGGCAGCGCGGTCGCCTCGCGTCTTCTCAAGGCGAAGTTCGAAGTGAGGGGTTATGACGCGCGCCCCGAGCAAGTCAGGGCGCTCGAGGCCCAAGGGTTGAAAGCAGCGCGGAGCATCGCTGAAGTTGCAGCGGAAGCTGACGCGGTCTTCACGATCCTGCCGTCGCTCGAGAGCGTTGAGAAAACTATTCTCGGCGCTGGCGGCCTGATCGAGACTGCACCACCAAGTGTCACTTTGATTCAGATGAGCACCATCTCTCCTGAGCTGACGCGCCATCTGGCCAAGGCCGCAGCGGAAAAGGGGCTTGGCTTTCTCGACGCGCCCATGAGCGGAACGAGCGCGATGGTGGCGCGCGGAGATTGCACGATCTTCGTCGGGGGTGACCGCGCGCGCGCCGATGAATGCCAGCCTATTTTCGACGCGATCGCGAAGAGAACGCACTACGTGGGCGACGCCGGCATGGCCTCGCTCGCCAAGCTGGCCACAAACCTGCTCGTCGGACTCAACACCGCAGCCTTGGCAGAAGCGCTCGTGCTGGGCGCGAAAGGCGGTCTGGCGCCGGCTCTGCTCGTGGAAATTCTCAAGGACAGCGCGGCCGCCTCAAAAATGCTCGAAGTCCGCGGACCGCTCATGGCGAGCCATCGCTTCGACGCGCAGATGAAAGTTGATCTGTTCTTGAAGGACTTCAATCTCATGCTGGAGGAGGGGCTTCGCCTCGGAGTCCCGCTGCCGCTGACAAGCCTCACGCAGCAACTGGCCACTGCCACCGCCGCGGCCGGACGGGGCGAGGAAGATCTGGCCGCGATCGTGACGACCCTGGAACTGCTCGCCGGATTGGGGCATGATCGTCCATCGGTGAAGAAAGACTGAAGGGAGGTTTGTATGCGCAAGG
>JAHFAP010000261.1 GCA_023250495.1 Deltaproteobacteria bacterium
GGTGTTGTGCGTATTATCAGTCAATCTCAACAGGAGGTGATTGCATGCCTGCCCAGAACCCTGAAGAATTGGATCGTCTGTTCTCAGACGCCATGAATGCTGGTGATCTCGATGCCCTTGTGGCCCTTTACGAACCACAAGCGACCTTAACACCACAACCAGGGCAGGTCGTGACAGGCACCAGAGCTATTCGGGAAGCCTTAAGCGCTTTCGTCGCCACAAAGCCGACGCTTACTTTGGCAGTGAAGACCCTCGCCCAGACAGGGGACATTGCGCTGACCTCTGCCAGGTGGGAGCTGGCAGGGACAGGGCCAGATGGCACCCCGATCACGATGAGTAGTCACAGTGCGGAAGTGTCGCGTCGGCAGCCAGATGGAACCTGGCTGTTCGTCATTGACGCCCCCTGGGGCCTCGAGTGGGGTGAGTAAACTTGGAGGTGGAGTGCATTTGCTGGTCTTCGTGCGCGTGTGGGTGGTGGCGTAAGGGAGCAGAGTGCCCAGCCACACCCTCACTGTAGCGCGTCAAGACCGTGTAGGCCTGCTGTGAGCTGGATGAAAACCGGATCGGCCAAACCGCCGAAGTCATCGGCGATGATTGCATTCTCTATGCTTCGGATCTTCCCCACGCCCACGGGGTCTTTGACGCCATCAAGATCTTCCGCGAGCGGAAGGATATTAAAGAACCCACTAAAACCAAAATCCTGGAAGAAAATGGCCCGCGTTTTTTTGGGTTGTAACAGGTCTGGACCTTTTTGACCGGCCTTAGAACAGGAATGAGTGAGTAGAGAAAGAATCTCTGATATGAGCCAGCAAAAATCCTCTTTTGTTGAATCCATAGATAAAATCGTCGCCGACTGTCAACTCAATCTCAAATGGGTCGCCTATTCCAAGGATCGGCTGACGGTGCGTGGGGCAAGAATGCTGGTGCAGCAGTGGGGGGTCTTCACCCGGCACAGCCGTCGCTGCTGGGCCTACGTGGTCGGCAACTGCCCTCACGTCGAGATCCGCAAGTTTGTCGTCACCGAGAACCTCTACGAGGAAGAGGCCTTGGAAGGCCATTCCCATTTCGAGCTGCTCGTGAGAATGGGCAGGGCCGTCGGTCTCAGTCGAGAGCAGGTCGAGCTTGCCAAGCCTCTTCCGACGACCGTCGTTGCGCTCCACGCCTGGGAGACGCTGACCAAAAACCGCTCCTGGTACGAAGGGCTTGCGGCCAAGGCGGTCCTGGAGCGGACCAACGATCGAAACTGCGGCAATTTCTCTGCTTTGGAGGCGGAAAGGTGGATGCGTCAGCTCAAGCTGGCGCGCGACGACGTAGAGTTCTGGCTGCTGCACGACTCGGTCGATCAAATCCATGGAGGGGGTTCGCTCGGTCTGCTGGAGAAATACCTCCGGACCGACGTTGAGAAAGAGGCGGCGATCCGGGCCGCCGAGGAATCGATGATGGCGTGGAAGGTCTACCTGGACGGGATCTATGATGCGGGGGTAGGAACTAGTCCAACGATGGAGCTCAGATATGGCACAGCCTGAAAGAGGGAAAGATCTCAAGGCGTTCGACACGGAGTTGAGCCGCCTCCACATGACCGGACAGTGGATCTACGACGAACTTTTAGTGAAGGCCATTGGCGGGCCACGTCCCAAAGGCGAGCCTTACATTTGGAAGTGGGAGACGGTCTATTCCAAGTTGATAGAGGCGTGCGAGGCCTTACCGGAGAGCCAGACGGCGCGGAGAAGTTTAGTGTTCAACAATCCAGGATTAGAAACACACGGGACAACCCATACCCTGCTTATGGGGATCCAGATCATCAAACCGGGCGAGGAGGCTTGGGCGCATCGCCACACGATAGCTGCCATACGATTCGTTATTCAGGGAGATGGAAACGTTTATACGACTGTCGATGGCGAGATCTGCCCCATGGAGGACTACGACCTCATCTTGACCCCAAAATGGACCTGGCACGATCACCGCAACCCGAGCAAGAAGACGACGATCTGGCTGGACGCGCTGGATGTCCCGCTGATTCTGGCTCTCAATGTCCCGTTCTATGAGCCCTATCCGGGAAATCGGGCACAGGCGCTCAAGGGAGATGAGAGCGACTACCTCCAGCAAAGGGCCGCGCCCGTTCGCCCCACCTGGGAGAGAACTAAAACAGCTAACCTTCCCATGCGCTACCGCTGGAAAGATACTGAAGCGCAGCTCAAAGCCCTGGCGAAAACGGCGGGGAGCCCCTACGACGGAATCTCGCTCGAATATGTCAACCCGGTTGCCGGAGGATCGACGCTGCCCACACTCGGGTGCTGGATCCAGATGCTGAGGCCCGGCGAGCACACCCGGAGGCACCGCCATACGTCGAGCGCGATGTACTTCGTGGTCCGCGGAGAAGGGACGACCATGGTCGGGGAGAAAGCGTTGGAATGGCAGCAGCACGACTCTTTCGTGATCCCTAACTGGGCCTGGCACGAGCACATCAACCGCTCGCGGAGCGATGAGGCCATCCTGTTTTCCGTCAACGACATTCCGGTGCTGAATGCCTTCGGGCTCTACCGCGAGGAGCCGGAGAACTCGCTCAGCGCGGTGGAAGCGCCGCAGGTCCCAAAAGTTTCTTAAGCGAACCGTAAGGAGTGCATAGATGGCAAAGAGCGTCGCCAAACTCGGACGGGTGGAGCGGGGATACGCCGATCTCCGCGATCATATAGAGGCGCTGGAGCGCGCGGGCTTGCTCGTCCGCGTGCGCCGCGAGATCAACAAGGACACGGAGATGCATCCTCTGGTTCGCTGGCAGTATCGCGGTGGTTTGCCAGAAAAGGAGTGGCGCGGCTTTCTCTTCGAGCGCGTCACCGGCGCCAAGGGGCGGCGCTACGATATTCCCGTCGGCGTCGGGATCATGGCGGGGTCGAAATACATCTGTGCCGTGGGGCTGGACTGCCGGCCCGAGGAGATCGCGGACAAGTGGCAGAAGGCTTTCCGCGATCCCATTGAGCCGATCATGGTGAAAGGCGGTCCGGTGCATGAGATCATCCAGAGGAAAGAAGACTTGAAGCGCGCGGGCGGACTGGATCAGTTTCCCGTTCCCATCTCCACTCCCGGCTTCGACGGCGCGCCGTTTATCACCGCCGGCCACTGGGTCACCAAAGACCCAGACACAGGCATACGCAACGTGGGCAATTACCGCGGCCATCTCAAGGCCCACGATCGAGTGGGGATCTTTCCCGGTCCCGGGCAGCATGTCCTGGCCCATTGGAGCAAGTGCAAGGAGCGCAAGATTCCGCTGCAAGCGGCGATCATCGTCGGCCCGCCGCCCGTGGTCTCTTATGCCGCGGTGCAGAAGGTCCCCTATGGCGTCGATGAGATAGCCGTCGCCGGCGGACTGGCAGGCGAGCCGATCCGGCTGGTCAAGTGCCAGACCGTCGATCTGGAAGTGCCCGCTGATGCCGAGATCGTTATCGAGGGGATCCTCTCCACGGAATACGTCGAGCCGGAAGGGCCATTCGGCGAATCGCACGGCTACATGCACCCGCGCATGCTGAACCCGTTCATGCAAGTCACCTGCATCACGCGCAAGAAGAATCCCATCCTGGTCTCGTGGACGAGCCAGGTGACGCCGAGCGAGTCGAGCATCATCAAGAGGGTCGGCTACGAGCCGCTGTTTCTGCGTTTCCTCAAAGGCGAGCTGGGAATCAAGAGCGTCGTTCAGGTCGCGATGCACGAGCCGCTCACCAACCTGCGCAAGGTGATCGTGGTGCAGATGAAAAAGCCCACCGAGGCGGAGACCTGGCGCGCGCTGATGGGCGCGGCGACCTTCCACCCCGGAGTAGGAAAATTCCTCGTTGCAGTAGACGAAGACATCGACCCCTGGGACATGGACATGATCATGTGGGCGATCAGCTACCGCTCCATGCCGGACAAAGATGTGCAAATCCTCAAAGGCCGGGAGCGGGGACATGGCCCGCCGTTCAGCCGAGAAGATCAGCCGGTCGAGACCCGCACAGCCGATGAGTCGGCGCTGCTGATCAATGCGATCTTGCGCGACTCTTTTCCGCCGGTGTCGCTGCCCAAGAAAGAGTACATGGAGAATGCAAAAAAAATCTGGGAGGAGCTTGGGCTGCCGCGGCTTTCGCCCAAGGCTCCGTGGTACGGCTATTCGCTGGGGGATTGGGACGAGGAGCTTGAGGAAGAGGCCAGGTTGGCGGTGCGGGGGGACTACCTGCTGAACGGAGAAAAACTGAAGGGCCGCCGCGTGAAAGTATAAGGCTCATCGGAGGCGCAACTCATGAAGGGCAGCTCACTCGCAGCGCTTAAAAGAGACTTTGTCACCGCTCTGAGGATTATCAGCCAGCAGGGGCTGAGCGATGCCTTCGCTCA
>JAHFAP010000068.1 GCA_023250495.1 Deltaproteobacteria bacterium
GAACCGGTGGAGGGCAAGAGAAGGTTAGGCCATTTGATCACTGTTGATTGGGCCGCTGACAAACGATCAGTTGTAGCCCAGATATCTCTATTCAACTGGCTGACATATTCAATTTGTTTAGCGAGGGATTTTTCAGGAAAACGCAGAGTTATTCGGAAAGGCCATTTCTTTGACCCCTATAATCAACAGATATTAGAACTGGGGGTAAAGCCCAACTAGCGGGCAGCTGAGGGACGTTGTTGACTACGATGAATTACTAGGATAGAAGGCGACGTTAGTTCTCGGCGGATTATCAGAGCTTGGTCTTTGTGATTCGACGAGAGCAGATTCCCCTGTCGTGTCCTAATCCTTTGCCAATCGTTCATCCCTCGTCACTTCCACAGGACTCACACCTACTACGCCGACGGCAGCGCACGCGCTCGCAAGTTGTCCCGCCGCGCAGCGCCGCTGCCGGGCCGGGAATCAGCGCCCGCTTGACTTGATCGCGGCGGCGACGATCGGCTTTGCCCAGCCGGGGGTTTGCGCGAGATCGCGCGGATTGAGAATCCTCCCGCGTTGCATGTGCAGCACCAGTACCGGTCTCGGCGTTTTGCCGGCGGCAGGGTCCGCGTCGGCGCTATTGTCGTAAAGACGCAACGCCGTGAGCCGGGGGAGGAGCTCGATGAGATTGAGGCGGCTGCGCTCGTAGCGCCGGTGGATATATTCGGCGGGAACGTCGTGTCCGCCCCGTCGGACCCGCGACCGCACCCGTTGGATATGAAGTTCAGGACTGGAAAGGCCGACATACCAGACATAGATCTCGACGCCTTGAGATGCCGCCTGCGCAAGCAGACGCGGGACCGTGTTGGCGCCAAGGGTGGTTTCGAATGCGAAGTCGAGGCGTTGCTCAATCGCTTGCCTGAGCAATCTCACGCCCTGGTGCCAGGCTAGGCTATTGGCGTCCGCCTGAGAAAGGCCGGGATCGGCCATGATCAGTTTGCGGGCGGTCTCGTCGGGGTCGTAGTAGTCGGTCCCAAAGACGCGAAAGATTACGCCGCCAAGGCTGCTCTTGCCTGCGCCGTTGACGCCGGCAAGCACGTAGATGCGCGACCGCCTGGCAGGACTCGTGTTCAGCTTCAAATCAAGGTGTTGTCTTGTAGAGGCAATCCCCTGTGTTGCCCTTGTCTTACGTCGTTGCAGGTTTAGGGTGATGTCGTTCGCGCCGGATCTAACGCCCTTTACGCGCGGCCCTGACGGCCGTGCGTCCGAGCTTAGCCGGCGAGGCGTTGAACGCGGCCTTCATGGCCTTTCACGCCTTGGGCGTCCGCATGCGCGCGAGCAGATCGTCGAACTCGGCGCCGAGCTCGCCCAGACTGCGGGAACGCATTTTGATCAACGATTCGAACTCGTCGTAGGAAAGCAGCACGGCCTTCGGCGTATCGTGCCGGGTAATTGCAACCGCGCCGTCGTGAGTGGCTTTTTCCAGGATAGCGCCGAACTCGTTCTTGACCTTCGTGGCGGCGACGGCCGGAATATCGACCAATGCGCCCCGGCTGTTTCTAAACGTAAGCGTGGACATGGCAAGACCTCCTGCTGAAGGCTGCCTGTCATTATAACTATTTTAGCCAGTTTGTCTAGAGTAGCTAATACGACAAGCTTGGCAACCGGCCTTGCTACGCAGAGCGAGGAATCTTAAGAGGGGGCAATTTCGCGCGTGGCTTTTTCTACTAACCCGCGGCGGCTCGGCCTTTGGGCGCGGCGCTCGCGGAGAATCCTTGCTTGAGCCACCACTCGGCGACTTCGCTGCCGGTCGCAAACCAGACGCCGTCGCGCTGCTTCATGTAAAGGTAAAGTTCCATTTGAAGCAGATACCCGATTGGCGTAAGATAACGAACATGGCCAAACGTGCTTCAAAAGATACTGCCAAGGACAAGTTACTTGAACTCAAGGCCAAGCATTTTACGCCCGAAGGTCGAGAAGACCGCATCGCCAGAGCCTTGGAAATCCTGAGCCTGCCTGGTCCGAGCTTTCAGCTGGACAAGGAAACGTGGATGTGGGCTGCGCAACAAGCCGATATCGAGGACATCTAGCGTGCCCGTTGACCGGCTTCCTAATCTTCCCGCCGGGACCCACGTTTTCTTAGACGCAAACGTTTTTATTTACGCCTTCGCCGGACACTCTAAGGAGTGCCATGATCTTCTACGGCGCTGTTCAACTGAAGAAGTCTTCGGAATCACTACGCTCGATGTGATAAACGAAGTAACCCACAGGCTGATGCTGGCTGAGGCAGTCGCCAAAGGTGTCATCACAAAAGGCAATGCCTCGGCTCTTAAGGGTAAATGGCGAGACGTTGCGAAGCTCAGCGAGTATTGGACTTTAGCCGCTAGAATTTTTGCTCTCAACATACTAATTACTGCTTCTGATGAACCGCTCCTGCATAGCGCGCAAACAGTCCGGTCGAGCCACGGACTTCTAACGAATGATTCCCTCATTCTCGCGACGATGAATGAGTGCGGGATTGATTACTTGGCGACACGCGACGGCGATTTTGACCACGTGCCGCAACTGACCGTGTTCAAGCCAACCGATATTTAGGATTAGAAGGCGCCGAGGCCACCCGGTAAGTGTGTCCGGGCGTAAGTCCAGGGGGCACTCATGAACCCGCTGCCGCTCGGCTCTTGGAGTTGTGGGCCGCACTGGAGAATCCCTGCTTAAGCCACCACTCGGCGACTTCGCTGCCGGTCGCAAACCAGACGCCGTCGCGCTGCTTCATGTACTGGATGACTTCCTTTAAAGCCCCCGCTCTGCCCGGCCTGCTGGAAATGTAAGGATGGAACTGAAACGTGCAGAAGGTAGGCGCGATCCTCGATTCCTCATAGAGATCGTCGAAAAAAGTTTTCCAGATCACCAACGCTTCGTTGGGGTTTCCCGAATCCCTGTGGCCGTACACTCTGCCGTCCCCGAAAGGCTGGCGGGGAAGCTCGACCAGCTCTCGCTCTCCATTCCCCCAGAGAAAAGGGAGATCGTAGGAAAAAGAATTGCTGTTCCAGAGGTATCCCTGCTCCATCAGCAGCTCCAAACTGTTAGGACTCTGCGTGCAGGAGCGCCACCCCACGGGACGCTTGCCGGTCCTGTTCTTGATCATCTCCGTCGCGCGCCGGATCACATCCCTCTCTTCCTCCCTCGACAGATCCCGGGCGACCTCGTGATGATAGCCATGACCGGCGACCTCATGTCCCTTCTGGACAATCGCTTGAGTCGCTTCGGGATACCTCTCAGCGATCCCTCCACAGGTCATAAACGTTGCCTTGACCTTAGTCTCCTCCAAGATCCTCAGGATCCTCCAGATCCCTGTCTTCGGCCCGTACTCCGCCTGAGTGTATTCCTCGTGATTGATCTTGCCGTCCGGCAGCGGCTTGACGTCTTCGCCGCCTTGAAAATCGAACGTCAATGCGACGGCCATACGGCAGCCGTCGGGCCAGAAAATTTTCCCTTGGGCATGATCTTCTGTCAGCATCTCAGTCACCCTCCTGTTATATTATGAGAGGTCGCTATCACCGCAAGCCGATTCGTTCCACTGGCCTCAAATACAACTTTTCCACCCTCAAGTCCAGGCCATTCTCGCAGCTTGATTTCGTTATTCACGAAGACCTATACTCCAATCACAATCCATTACTCCATCACTCCATGCAAAGGGAGGTCGCCATGTTCCCGCATCTGAAGAATTTCAATTTGCGCCAGTGGATCGAGGAAAACCGCCACGACTGGGGCCAGCGCAGAGTGATCTGGGAAGATTCGGACTTCATCGCCTTCGTCACGCGCGGCCCGAACAGCCGGAAGGATTTCCACATCAACCCGGGAGACGAGATCTTCCATCAGCTCGAAGGGGAGCTGAACCTTCACTATGTCAGCTCAGAACACAAACACGAAGTCGCCGTCATCAAAGCCGGGGAACTCTTCCTCTTGCCGGGCAACGTCCCCCACTCACCGAGACGAGGCGAAGGCTCATGGACCTTGGTCGTCGAGAGAAAGCGGCGTCCCGAAGAGCAGGACCTGTTCGTCTGGTTTTGCGAGAAGTGCGGCAATAAACTCTACGAAACGACGATGCGCTTCGACGACCCTACAGATGCCGTCCGGACAGCTACTGACAAGATCCACTCTGACGTCAAACTGCGTACGTGCAACCAATGTGGCGACGTCCTGGCGGCGTAGGAGAAGCCAACGCGCCCCGAGTCACTCGCAGCAATCGTAGACTCGTTGAAGCGGCTGGGAGGGACGAAGAGTCTCACTTCTTCACGAATTGCTTGTGAAAGCTTTCGTCGATGAAGTCCGCGGCCTTGAACTTTCCTTTGAGCCGCTCGCCTTCCGATTCCACGAGCAGCTCGAATCCTTTGCTCGGAACCCGGCCGTCGAAGGCGAACGACTTCATGAACTCCTTGTAGCCGGCCTCGGCGTACTCAGGAGGAATCTTGACGTCGTTGACGAGAACCTGCGCGCCGCCGGCGGGATTCCCCTCGAGCCACTCGAGGGCCCTCACGTGCGCGCGGAGGTAGCGCAAGACTTTATCGCGCTTGTTCTTAAGCACGCCGGCCATCGCGTAATAGCCGAGGTACGGCCAATCGGAGATGAGGTCGTTGAGGTCCGCCAGCATCCGATAACCTTCACTCGTCGCGATCAAGGTCACGGGAAACCACATGATGGTTCCATCCACGCTGCCGCCTTTTAGAGCGGCGTAGCGCGCGGGCGTCGACCCGATCTGCAGAATCGTCACGTCCTTGGCGGGATTGAGCCCCAGCTTTGAGATCGCGTAACGCGTCAGAAAATCAGACTGCGCCCCGAACCTGCTCACAGCCAGCCTCTTTCCCTTAAGATCCGCGGGAGACTTGATGTTCGGATTGACGAACAGCTTGAAGGGCATAAAGTTGGAGATGCCGAAAAAGAAGCGGGCGTCTTCTCCGGCGAGGCGAATGGTGAAAACTTCGGTCCCGGAGCCAAGGGCGATGTCTATCTCCCCGGCAAGCGCGGCCTGCGAGTTGATCGTCCCGCTGGTAAAGACGATCGGCTCGACCGTAAGACCTTGCTCTTTAAAAAAGCCCTGCCGCTTCGCGACCCAGACCGGCAGCGTGGTCGGCGACAGTGACGTTAGCCCGACCCTCATTAACTCCTGTGCGTGGGTCGCAGGAATGTAGAGCAACCATGCAAGTAAGCAGAGGCAGAGCAAATAGAATTTTCCGGCTGGTGTCATACACCCTCCCTAACCGCGGAAAGCGTGAAGAATTATTTTCGACCGCGCGCCAACGGCAGAGCCTATTCTATCTCTCCTTAGCCTGCAAGGCGCGCCAGACTTTTTCCGGCGTGATCTTATCAGCACGTTGATGCTACCCAATTCATTACCCAATGAACTGGGTAGTACCTATTTCCACTTGCCGGTCCGTTGCCACTCTGCCGTTTGTCCTCGGCCCAAACATTTGACGCGCCCCACGGAACGGAGATTTTTTAACACCTGCCGGATAAGATCCACGCTCACGCCGGGGCATTGGCGGTGGATATCCGAGACCCGAAAGCTATCGGCAAATCGGCCGATGGCGGCGGTTACAAGCTCCGTCTTAGATCCCTTGGGCGAGGCAGGCTGTCCAACCCGTTCTTCGAACTCTTTGTAGGTCGATTTAAGAATGAAAAGCAGATAGTTCACGTAAGGCCAGGGATCGTGCTTGCCCTCGTGCCAGCCCTGAGAACTCTGTTCCAGGGTTTCATAGTAGCGCTCTTTGTTCTCCTCGATCAGCCGCTCCAGGCTGATGTAGCGTCCGACCTCATAACCTAAGTAGTAGCACTGAAGTAATAGAAGAAGTCTGGATATCCGGCCGTTGCCGTCGCGGAATGGATGAATGCAGAGGAAGTCGAGATTGAAGGCCGCGAGCGCGATAAGCGGATGGACCCATCGCTCGCGCAGAGAGCGATTCCACAACTCTACCAACTCGTGCATGAAAGCGTCCGTCTTCGCTGCGGCGACCGCTTTGAAGCGCACTCGTTCGCGTCCGTCAGGGTACTTCTCGATGATGTCGCTGTCCTTATCCTTGTACTTCCCCGCATCCCCGATGTCGCCGCGCGTCACCCGGTGCAGCTTCTTTATCGTCTCCTCTGAAATCGGGAGCTTGGCCCCTTGCTGGTGGATGAGTTTGAGCGCGTCCCGGTAACCTCGCACTTCCTCTTCGTCACGGTCACGCAGCAGCGACTTGCCGAGCACTACGGTAGCGACGCGCGCCTGGTCGATTACCACTCCTTCGATTCGGTTCGATGAGACTGCGCTTTCAATTAATGCGTGCTCACGCAAAACCCGAAGGCGTTGCGGCGATTGCTTCGTGAAAAGCTCCTGCTTGCCCCGCGCCTCGCCAAGGTCCGCCAGATACCACGATGTCGAAGCCGGGATAGTCTCGGGCTTAGAGGAAAATTGTTTAAGAGTCGTCATTCTTATCGGTTCCTAAAGGATCGGCTAATCGTCAGGACCTCATGGTTCAAGTAGTTCGCCGGGGCCCACAACTTACCTGATCCGCCTCAGGCCGAGGTTTACTGCCTCCAGGTCGAATGCCTCCGGATCGAATTCGCCGCCGATCCATTCGAGCGTCTCTTCGTGCTCTTCGTGATCAGGATTTCGAATTGCTTCCAGAAAATCGGCATAGCCGGGGACGCCGCCGCAGTCCTCGGGCGGACAGGCACGCTCGCCGCCGATGCAAACCGGGTAGCGAACGTCCGGCTTCGGTTGCAAAATATCTTCCAGTAAGATCTTATGCTCCCACCCATCGCCGAAGTCGTATTCGTACAGAAACTTTGCCTTGGGCTTGAGAGGGAGCTCACTTAGCTTTACCTTCTTTTCGTTCCTGATCTCGTAAGAGGCCTCGGAGTCGGGCGTGCCGTAATAGGCCCGATCGACGATGAACTGGTGGAGGTGGCTATCGAACCAACCCATGACTTCCTGGATGATACGGTGCAGCTTGGCGAGCGTTACATCGCTGGAGACCTGAACGCGCCGCCAGATAGGAGGACGTATGTCCTGGAGGGTTATCTTGAGTTGATAAATGTCTGCTGGTTTGGCTTCTTTCACGATATTGTGGCCCGCCTTTCTCTAAAAGTTCAAAACAAGCCGGGCGGTTCCCCTCTCTCCACTCGCTCGATGTCATCGACAATTTTGTTCAGCAACTCCTCTACAGTTTTCGGGCCAATATCCAAGAATGTAGACCGCTCTTTTTCTCCGGCCTCCATTCTTTCTCTGAAGCCCAAGATAGAGTTTCTAATGCCTGTGACGGTTTGGCGGAAACGGCGGCGATCCCTGGAGAGTTTATGGATGAGATCCCAGTCGGGCAGTTTACCCTGAGGCGGTTTTTCCGAAGTGACTTCGACAATCAAACCGTTTATGCAATGAATAAAAGCTTTGTGCCAGCGCTTCGAGCGCTCTTCCTCCGGCGCTCGCTCCTCGCAATCCTCGCAATGCCAATCCTCTTCCATCCAGTAGTCGCCATAAAAGAACGGTTCAATGGTGTCCCCGACTTCTAGGCTCAACATCGCGCATGGTCCCCGCTTGGTTTGGATCTCACGTTCCGTACTCGAACCGCAGACGGGACAGGGAAGAGTCGCCCTAATCGAATCAAATAGTCCCATAGCGCCACCTCGTATCAGAAGGTCAAATCGTTCAGCGTTCAATCTTCGAACCCAGGATTTCTTCGCTGCCCCCGCCCTTCACCGTTCGTGCTCAAAGGGAGAGAATGTATTCGAGTTCTGCTGATATTCCGATCCGGCCGGCCCAGCGTTGAAGATATCTTTTGTCCAACGATTTCTCCGAGCGCTCTAGAACAGAGAGTGCGTCTTCAAAGTCCCTGGGCCTGCCAACCTTCAGCTTTTGGAGAATGAAGTCCTCCGGACACACGACCCAGTAGGTGCGCCCATCCATGCGTCTCTTCCGTTTCCTTCGGAAGACTTGTTGATCGTGTTCATCACGGGGACGCAACACATCGACGGTGGCTCCTGAAATCTGGAAACGAAGCTGAAAGCCTCTGAGCGTTGGATTCCACTGCAACCAGGTTTCGTCGAGCGCCATTCCTGCTTGAGTCATTCGCTCGCCCAGGCGACCTAAGTTCTCCTCATTTACCAACACCAGAAAATCCACGTCAGTTGTGGCCCGCGGCCTTCCCAACGCCGCTAATGCCCAGGCGCCGATCAGCAAATACGGAACTCGTTCGCGTCGGAAACAAGCGACGATACGTTCCAAGACCGCTGCGATGCTACCCTCTAAAATACCGTTCACGCTCTTTCTTCCACTTTGCTATTCGGCGTGCGTCGGCGGCGACGAAGCGCGCCAGCAACAGCCGCCGGTCTTCCTCTATCTCGTCCTCACTAGCTCCAGGATGGCCATCTCGAATGGATTGCCGGAACCAACGGAGCGCTGTTTCGGACAGCTCTACACACTGGCTGAACCCTTCCTGAGCCGTGCGGGGGAATCGGACGGTTTTCATCTCCGCTTTCACGAGGTCGAGCCGCCGAAGCCAGTGGGGAACTTTCTTGGATCGCTTCATTGTGTCCTCTCGTGTCTGTCTCAACTTGAACGTATCGTAGCATGGACTCTACTCCCGTCGCTGCCCCCAGCCCCGCCCATGGTTCAAGGAGTTCAAAAGTTCAAGGTTCAAAGAGTTCAAGGTTTTTGTTTCGTTAGCTCCTCCAACTCCTCGCCTAATGACTTATAAGGTCTCTTTTTAAACTTCTCCCCTCGCATCCGGCTTCCCTTCAGGTAGTCAATCAGATTACTGATCATACCTGACAACTTCTTGAACGAGTTGAACATTTAGACGAAGTGCTCTTTGCTGACGTATCCTTGATCCAATGCCATGTATAGCTGAGACCGAACCTCCCCACACGATCCTTTCGCGATATAGAGGAACTGCATGAACTCTTGGTTTCCACCGCGCTCAAATCCCTCAGCGATGTTGGACATGACGGAGACAGATGCCCGCCGTATTTGATCTCTTAGTCCGAAGTCCTTCGAAAACCTGGTGTCCTCGGTCGCCTGATACACCTGCTGAGTTAAGCGCCTTGCCTCCTTCCAGACTTCCAGGTCCTCAAAATACTTTACCGCCATATGCCCCCCTACAACCGTGGTTCAAGCGTTTAAATCCTCAAGAGTTCAAGGGTTCAACACGTTAAAGAAACCACGGCGTTCAAGGTTCAAGCGTTCAATGTTCTCACCAGTTCAAGGGTTCAAAAGTTCAAGGGTTCAAGGGGTCAAAGAGATCCTGGGTTCAATAGCTCAAAAGTTTACACGTTCAAGAAGGCCAAGGCGGACATTGAACCCTTGAACGCTTTAAACCTTTGAACCAAGTATTCTTCGCGCTTCTTCCCGCACTTTCTGGCGCAGGCCTTCCGGTCTAACGACATGGACCTGGCTGCCAAAGCTCAAAATCTAGCCGACAAGCTCAGTCGTATCGGCCACTTTCAACGTCATCTTTAACCGTCCGTCCTTTAACACCGACGTTTCCTGACTCGGGTGCCAGCTTTTGTCTTTTACCCAAGCAGCGGCACTCTTGGAGAATAACAGCTCCACTTCAATCCGCCTTCCCCGCATCACTATCAGCGCATCCTGGACGTATTCTTCGACGTTGAAACCTAAAGGAAGCTGATAGGGATGGTCGGTAAGCGCGATAGAGCGAATTCGTTCGACGGCAAACATCCTCACACGCGTCACCTGGTCGTTTCGCGCCATTTTCCTAGAAGCGATTCTTCCTACGGCCGACCCGATTTGTCAAGCATGCCTTATGCGACTAATTGGACTGGCGAAATAATCTCAAACTCTTTTTTTCCTGCAAGGCGCGCCAGATTTTTTCAGGCGTGATGGGAAGCTCGTAGAAGCGGATTCCCACGGCTCTCGCAATCGCATTGGCGATGGCGGAGGCGACGGGCAAAAGGCCGCCTTCGCCCATGCCCTTGGCGCCGAACGGCCCCGGGCCGTTGTTGTTTTCGATAAGCGTGGAGGAAAACTTCTCCGGCAGGTCGCCGAATTTGGGCACCCGGTAGTCCACCAGATTCGGATTCAACAACTGGCCATCCTCGTAGACCATCTGCTCAAAAAGGGTATGGCCAAGGCCGAAGACGACTCCGCCCTCGTCCTGACCCTCGCACTGCGCCGGGTTGATCGCCCTTCCCACGTCAGCCACGGAAACATACTTGCGCAGGTGAATCGCTCCGGTTTCCCGATCCACTTCGACTTCCGCCCCGCCCCAACCCACCTCCCAAAACGTCGTCGTCGCTCCTAAAGCAGCCTTTTTGGTCTTGAGGTCGCGGTAGATCCCCCTGCCGATGATCTCTCCGGCTTTGCTGCCGAAGAACTCCGTAATGACGCTGCCGTAAGAGAGCGCCTTTCCGCGCTTGCTGTGAACCTTCCCCTCCTTGAGATTTAATTCCGTGACCCTGCCACCAAGAACCTTGGCCCCGGCGAGCAGGAGCTGCTTCTTCAAATCCTGCGCTGCGCGCTGCACCGCGAGTCCCATAACGGTCATGGAGCTGCTCGCGCTCGTCGAGACATCATAGGGAGTCACATCGGTATCCAGCAGGGCCACGGAAATCTGATCCATCTCTACGGCCAGCTCCTCGGCCACGACTTGGCTCAAGGCGGTCTTGGAGCCTTGGCCGATCTCTACGGTCCCGGTTAAGAGAACGACGCTTCCATCGGAAGACATCTTTACCGTGGCGCCGGCTATCTTGAAGGTCCCGCCGGCATCCTTCAAACAGACGCTCAAGCCTTTCCCCGTGTTGGGCTTCGAGCGGCCTTTCCAGTCCAGGGCCTTGGCGACCTTGAGCAAACCTTCCTTAAGATCGCAATCTACCGGCGTATCTCCGGGCGTGTAATCCTCGCCCTTCTTCAACAGGTTCTTGAGGCGAAGCTCCAGGGGATCCATACCGAGTCTCTCCGCGATGAGATCCATGTGAGATTCATACGCCCAGGCGACCTGGACCGAGCCGAAGCCGCGAAAAGCGCCTGCGGGAACCGTGTTCGAATAAACACAGTAGGCGTCCACCTTCACATCGGGAATGCGATAGGGACCGAGCGCTCGATAGCCGGCCTTTTGCGTTACCCTGGGCCCGGCGTCGGCATAGGCGCCTGTGTTCATGTAGATCTCGCACTCTCTCGCAAGCAGACGACCGTCGCGCGTCACTCCTGTTTTGATCCTAACGCGCGCCGGGTGGCGCGTGACCGTCTTGAAGCTTTCGCTGACCCCCATCACGAGCTTTACCGGACGGCGCGTCTTCCAGGAGAGTGCCGCGGCAATCGGCTCGGCCTTGACGTAGAGCTTGCCGCCGTAGCCGCCACCGACGTAGGGCACGATCACGCGCACGTGACTCAGAGGCAGGCTGAAGATTCCGGCGAGCTGGTCGCGCAGGCCGAAAGGATCCTGGCATGAGCTCCAGACCGTCAAGTGGTCTTGCTCAAAATGAGCGAGCATGACATGGGGCTCTAACGAATAGTGCTGGACCTTCGGAAAGCGGAAGGTATCTTCAAAAACATAGTCCGATTTTTGCAAGCGCCGTTCTACATCGCCGCGGCTGTAGCTAAAATGGGAGCAGATATTCGTCCCCTTGAATCGGTCCGGCGCGCCGTAGCTCGAGCCACGAAGCTCCGCCTTGCCGGACCACTGCTCATGCACCAGAGGCGCTCCCGGCGCGATCGCATCCTCGATGCTCGTCATCGCGGGGAGATCCTCGTACTCGACGTCAATCAACGTCAACGCCTCCTCCGCGGTGACCTCGTCCACGGCCAGCACTGCGGCGACCGGATCTCCCGCATACCTCACCTTGTCCACGGCGACGATGGACTGGTCCTTGTAGATCGCTCCATAGCGATAGTTGAGCCCTTTGAAATCGTCGCGGGTGAGCACCGTGAATACCCCCGGCATTCCCTCCGCTTTTCGCGCGTCGATGCTCACAATTCTCGCGTGGGGCACGGGACTGCGCAGAATCTTCGCGAAGCCCATCCCGGGAAGCTCGATATCCCCGGTATAGATGGCTCTGCCGGTCACCTTCTCCACCCCGTCCAAGCGCGGAGCGGAAGTGCCGGCGACTTTTAAAGCCTCCCGTTTTGGCATTCTCTGCTTTTTATTGGGTTGGTGAGGTTTCGCCATGCGTCAGCAATCAGCACTCAGCCATCAGCTTGGAAGAATTTAAATTCGCTGATCGCTGAAAGCTGACCGCTGATAGCTTTACTTTCTTATTTTGGGGCTGTCCTTCTCCGGGAAATAGAGATCGCAGAACGGACAGTGAAAATCCATTCCCGATCCCAGCATGTGGGGATTGGCGACAAAGACTTTTTTGCATTTCGGACAGCTGACTTCGATGGTCTGACCCATTATTCGTCCTAAAACAATTTTAAATTTTTAATTTTTAGTTTTGAGTTGAATTCAAAATTCACAATTCAGAATCCAAAATTACTCAACACCAGTACGTGGTCCGGTCGAGAGGAATGTGCTGTAGAATCTCGCCCGGAATGTAATTCTCCAGCTTGACCCGCTGCATCGCCTCATCCGGGCACTTCGACACCGGAGAGAACGGCCGATCCAAGGGCCGGGTGGCATCGACGATCATGCACGAGGTCTTGATCTCGTCGAGCAGCGACGGGTCGAGATAGTTGCCGCGGAACAGCGGCTTCAAGATCGA
>JAHFAP010000262.1 GCA_023250495.1 Deltaproteobacteria bacterium
GGCGAACGTCAGCAGGGCATCCCAGGCAGCTCTTTCGCCCTGGAGGATGCCAAGGAAAAAATCACGGCTCGGCGAGCTACCGAAGCGGCTGACCAGATGAGCGGCGCTCTTAAGATCACTGCCTATAATAGCGTACTGCTCGCCAGCAAAAAGACGGAGTTTCTCCCGCCCAATCTTCCCTTCCTCCAGAGCCTGCACGTAGGGATGGCGAAGGAGCTGTTCGTTGACGGGCTGCAACTCTTTCCGTATTTCATCCAACAGATCCTTGGCATCGACCATGGCAACCCCCTCACTTAATCACTTTATCCGCCCGGTAAAGAACCGACTGCGGAATCGTCAGGCCGATTTGCTTCGCCGTCTTGAGATTGATGACGAACTCGAACTTCATTGGCTGCTCCACCGGCAGATCAGCAGGCTTGGCGCCTTTTAAAAGTTTGTCTACGTATCTGGCTGCGCGCCGGGACAAGTCGGTAATGCTCGCGGCGTAAACCATAAGGCCCCCGGCCTCGACAAATTCCTCCCTGCCGTACATTACCGGGAGGCGGCTCTTTACCGCGAGGTCTGCGACCTGTGTCCGCTGAGAAAGCAGGACGTTGGCAGCCTGCCCGAGGCCTGCCCCAGCACGGCCTTTGCTGGCGGTTTGGAATGCAGGCTCAATATCCTTGGCCTCTCTCAGCGCGAGGATTTGGAGCCGCAGACCCAATGCCTGCGCGGACACCTCAAGCTCTTTCATCAGCGCGGCGTTCATCTGCTCGGCTTGACCGATGAGCACAGCTACACGGGAGAGTTTAGGAACGATCTCCTTCAGAAGCTCCAGCCGTTTTCCGCCTAAGTCCGCGCTGACGTTGCTCAACCCAGTGATATTTCCGCCAGGTCGCGCAAGACTGGCGACGAACCCCGAAGCAACAGGATCGGGATCCTGCGTCATGACAATGGGAATCGTAATGGTTGCGTCCTTAGCAGCGCGGGTTGATGTCCCACCTCCAGTGACGATCACATCGACTTTGAGCTGGACGAGGTCGGCTGTGACAACAGGTAACCGTTCGGGCTTCCCTTCCCCAGATCGCAACTCAATGACGATGTTCTGTCCTTCAATGTATCCAAGCTCGCGCAAGCCCTGCCTGAATGCTTCCAGTCGGGGCTCTTGAGAAGAAGCAGAGCTGGCGATTAAGAATCCTATCCGTGGGCTCTTCTTCGCCTGCTGCGCCTCGGCCATTCCCACACACCCCACGAGCAAGACAAGGAGCCCCAGCCATTTTAGATTTTGGATACTTCGACTTAGCTCAGTACGGGTTTTAGATTTCCGATTGTCAGAGCGAGAATTCGAAGATCGCATCCAGGTTCTCTCATGCATTTGTTTTTCTCCCCAATCCAAAATCGGCAATCGTTCGACTGAGCTCACGACAGGTCGAAAATCTAAAATTACTTGATCACCTTGTCCGCCCGCGCGAGCACTTCATGCGGAATCGTCAGGCCGATCTGCTTCGCGGCTTTCAAGTTGATAATCAATTCAAATTTCATCGGCTGCTCCACGGGGAGATCGGCTGGCTTGGAGCCTTTCAGGATCTTGTCCACATACGTGGCGGCGCGCCGGAAATTCTCAGGAAAGCTCACGCCATAGGACATGAGGCCGCCAACGTCCACATACTCCTTTCTCTCGTACATTGCAGGCAGCCGATTCTTTGCCGCGAGTTCCACGATGCGTTTGCGATGAGTCAAGAATACCAGCTCGTGTTGCACGAGGAGAGCGCCGGCTCGCTCTCTGGTCATCGCCGCGAAGGCACTCTCGAGTTCGTTCGGATCTCGCGCCTCCAGGGATTGAAGCCGTACTCCCAACGCTTGGGCCGCGGCTTGCGTTTCTTTCACCTTGACTTTTTCTGCTGGATTGTCGGGATTCCAAACGACAGCCACGCGGGTGACCCTCGGCACAATCTCCCTGAGCAGCTCAAGGGCTTTCCCACTTAGCTCCGCACCACCGCTGCTTAGCCCGGTGAGGTTGCCACCCGGGCGAGCGAGGCTGGAAACAAGTCCCGTCCCAACGGGATCGATTGCTGCAGCCATGACGATGGGGATCGTGCTGGTTGCGTTCTCGGCAGCACGAGCCGCTGGGGTGCCCCACGTCACGATGACATCAACCTTGAGTTGGACCAGTTCGGCCGCTAGGTCGGGGAGCCATTCGGCGCGCTCTGAATATCGCGTTTCGACGGCGATGTTCTGGCCGTCAACCCAGCCACGGTTGCGCAGCCCCTGCCGGAACGCATCAATGTTGCCTGCGGCAGCAGCAGGAGAGACGGGTATTAACATACCTATCCGGGGGACTTTCTTCGCCTGCTGCGCATCAGCGAGGTGAACCAAAGCCAGAATTAAAGTAGCCAATGCGATGGAAAGGATTCTTTTACTCATGGGTCTTCCCCTCCAATCCAAAATCACTTGATCACCCTATCCGCCCGCATCAGCACCTCATATGGAATCGTGAGGCCAAGGGCCTTAGCTGTCTTAAGGTTTATGAAAAACTCAAACTTCATCGGTTGCTCCACGGGAATATCGGCAGGCTTGGTGCCCTTCAAGATCTTGTCTACATAAGTTGCAGCACGCCGCCACATGTCGGTGACGTTCGGCCCATAGGTCATGAGGCCGCCCGCATCGACAAACGCCTGGAGTGTGCCCATCGCTGGCAGCCGATGCTTCGCCGCCAGTTCTGCGAGCGGCTTGATGTTTGGGCCGAACACTGTGTTATTCTGTACAAAGAGAGCGCCGGCACGCGCGCTGGTGATGGCAGCGAAGGCGCTCTTAAACTCATCGGGAGTCGCGATCTCGACCGGTTGAACCGTTATCTTCAATGCCCGGGCCGCACTCTCCATCTCCGGAACCAACAGGCGGGTGGGTGGGTGGTTCCGTAGCACTAGGAGGGCCACACGGCTGACCTTCGGGACGACTTCCTTTAGCAATTCTAGCCGCTTTCCTGCCAACTCGGTGGAAACCAGGCTCAGCCCTGTGATGTTCCCGCCAGGTCGTGCAAGGGTCTCCACAAGTCCACTTCCGAGAGGATCCGATATCGACGCCATGACAACCGGCATCGCCCTGTTCGCGTCCCTAATCATCTGGATGGCTTCAGTACTGTTGGAGACGATGAGATCGACCTTGAGCCGGATCAGTTCGGCCACGAGGTCGGGGAGTCGATCGAGCTTTCCCTCGGCAAATCGGGACTCGATGATGAGGTTCCGGCTCTCAACGTAACCAAGATCGCGGAGCCCCTGCCGGAATGCCTCCGTATTTGCCGTCAGAAAATAACCGAGCGTCAGCATTCCGATACGGTAGACCTTCCCCGACTGCTGCGCGTCGGCGAGATGGACAGAAAGCAGAGTGATTATCGCGAATACAAAGACGCCGATTGTTTTATTCATTCTTTGCTCCTCAATCTAAAATCCAAAATCGGCAATCCAAAATCACTTGATCACCTTGTCCGCCCGCATGAGCACCCACTGCGGAATGGTGAGGCCGATCTGCTTCGCAGCCTTAAGGTTAATGATCAGCTCGAACTTCATCGGCTGCTCAACGGGCAAGTCGGCGGGCTTCCTGCCTTTCAGGATCTTGTCCACATAGTAAGCAGCGCGCCGAAACAAGTCGGTATAGCTCACGCCGTAGGATACGAGCCCCCCGTCTTCCACAAATTCTGGCCTACCGTATATTACCGGGAGCTGGCTCTTTACCGCGAGGTCTGCAACCTGTCTTCGCTGAGAAAAGAGGACGGGGCTCCCGAGCACGAGGACTGCGTTAGCGCGCTCCTTTCTTGCGGCTCCGAATGCAATCTCGACATCCTTGGGTGCTTGTATCTCTAGGAGTTGAAGCTTCACCCCGAACCCATCCGCGGCGAGGTTGATCTCTCCTAACGCTTGCGGGTTGCCCGGTTGGGTCGCATTCCCGACGACGGCCACGCGGGAAAGCTTGGGAACGATCTCTTTTAGTAGCTCCAGTTGCTTTCCGCTTATCTCTGGGGCAAGTGTGGACAAGCCGGTGATGTTCCCACCAGGTCGCGCAAGGCTAGCGACGAACCCATTACCAACAGGGTCATCATCATACGCCATGACGATGGGAATCGTGGCAGTCACTTGCTTGGCAGAACGGGTTGGCGGCGGAGCGGTCGAGACGATTACGTCTACTTTGAGACGCACTAGCTCAGCCGCAAGCTCATCTAATGTTCCCTCCGTGGATCGCCACTCGATGGCAATGTTTTTCCCCTCAACATATCCAAGCTCGCGCAGACCCTGCCGAAAGGCCTCGACGCGAGCTGAGATAGAAGAAAGGGGGAGACCAGATAGAAATCCTATCCGAGGGACCTTCGTCG
>JAHFAP010000069.1 GCA_023250495.1 Deltaproteobacteria bacterium
AGAGCGAAAGATGTTGGACAATCAGAGAGAGATCGGACGTAAAAGGCGGCAGCAGCGGGTGCGCAAGCAGATTTTGGGGACCGATCTGCGGCCCCGGGTCTGCGTTTATCGCAGCCTCAAGCACATCTACGCCCAGGTCATCTCTGATGAGCAGGGTATTACCCTGGCCTCGGTCTCGACCTTGTCTCCGACGCTGAAAGGGAAGCTCAAGAAGACGAAGGGAGTGGAGGCGGCGAAACAGGTGGGACAATTGCTCGCACAGGTGTGCAAGGAAAAGCATATTTCCCGTGTGGTGTTTGACCGCAACGGGTTTCTCTATCATGGACGGGTGAAAGCTTTGGCCGAGGCCCTGCGGGAGGCCGGCTTAATTCTTTAGTGAGGGGTGAGACAGTGAGGAGTGAGCAGTTAGGAAGGCGGTGGAGGGTCTGCTGACTGCTCACGGCTCACTTTTGCTTAATGAAGATGGAACGGATTGATCCTCAAGGCCTGGAATTAAAAGAGAAGGTCGTTCACATCAGCCGCGTGGCCAAAGTGGTCAAGGGCGGGCGACGCTTTAGCTTTAATGCCCTCGTGGTTGTGGGGGACAGCAAGTCCCTCGTGGGCTATGGCTTGGGCAAGGCCAAAGAGGTGCCTGAGGCGATTCGGAAGGGATTGGAACAGGCGAAGAAGAGTCTGATTAGAATCCCGATCATCGAGGGGACCATTCCCTTCGAGGTGACCGGTCGCTTTGGCGCCGGTTACGTGGTATTGAAACCCGCCTCTGACGGGACAGGGGTGATCGCCGGCGGCGGAGTGCGCGCCGTGGTGGAGGCGGCTGGGATCCACAACGTTCTCACCAAGTGCATTGGCTCGAGCAATCCGCACAACAGCGTTAAGGCCACTTTTGAAGCGTTAAAAGATCTCGAGCTGCCGGAGGAGGTAGCTGCCCGAAGAGGCAAGCCCCTCCAGGAGATCCGCTGAAGACTATGGACTTGAGCATTTTAAAACCGGCGCCCGGCTCCAGGAAAAAACGGAAACGAGTGGGGCGGGGGGATGGCTCGGGGCATGGGAAGACCTCTTGCCGGGGCCACAAAGGACAGGGGGCTCGCGCGGGTGGCGGGACGCGGCCGGGTTTTGAAGGCGGCCAGATGCCGCTCAAGCGTCGCGTGCCGAAGCGCGGCTTTCATAATCCATTCCGACAAAGCCCGGTGGTGGTTAATCTAGGACAGTTGGAAGTCTTCGACTCCGGCAGCGAGGTGACGCCCGAGCTTTTGCTGGAGCGCGGGCTGATTCGGCGCAGAGGCGAGCCAGTTAAAGTCTTGGCCGATGGCTCGTTGAGCAAGCCCTTAACTGTGAAGGCGCATGCCTTTTCTTCCAAGGCGAAGGAGAAACTTGAAGCCTTGGGGGGCAAGGCGGAATTGATCGTAGTCCATGCTTGAAGGTTTTCAAAACGCGACCAAGATTCCCGAGCTCAGGCGCAGGCTGCTATTTACGCTGGCCATGCTCGCCGTCTACCGCGTGGGGGTTCACATCCCGACTCCTGGAATCGATCGCGTGGCCCTGGCGTCATTTTTTGACCGGGTTAAGGACACCATCTTTGGCCTGTTTAACCTTTTCTCCGGCGGCGCCCTGGAGCAGTTCTCGGTCTTTTCTTTGGGGATCATGCCCTACATCAGCGCCTCTATCATATTGCAGCTCCTCACGGTGGTGTTTCCCTACCTGGAGCGGCTGTCCAAGGAGGGTGAGGTCGGCCGCAGGAAGATCACTCAATATACACGCTACGGCACTATCGTCCTCTCTATCATCCAGGGTCTGATGATTGCCGCCGGGATGGAAGGAACGCGTGGCGGCGGGGGCGAGGCCATCGTGCTCGAGCCCGGTTGGCGGTTCCGCTTGATGACCGTCGTTACGCTGACTTCGGGCACAGCCTTCATCATGTGGTTGGGAGAGCAGATCACGGAACGAGGCATAGGCAACGGAATTTCATTGATCATTTTTGCCGGGATCGTGGCCCGTCTGCCTTCCGCGGTCACCTCCACCTATCAGTTCGTTCAAGAGGGGGAATTGGGAGTGTTGGTGATTCTTTTGGTGGCGGTGATCGTGGTGACCGTTGTCGGCCTGGTGATATTCATGGAGCGGGGTCAGAGGAGGATCCCGGTCCAGTATGCCAAGAGAGTGGTGGGCCGCAAGATGTATGGCGGGCAGACGTCCCATCTTCCACTTAAAATCAACACCTCAGGCGTGATTCCGCCAATCTTCGCCTCCTCGATTCTCATCTTTCCGGCGACTGTGGCTCAGTTTGTGCAGCAGCCGTGGGCCCAGGCAGCGGCCGGTTATCTAGCCCCGGGGCAGTGGTTGCATGACGTCCTTTACGTCGGGTTCATCATCTTCTTCTGCTACTTTTACACGGCAGTGGTGTTCAATCCCGTGGATGTGGCGGAGAACATGAAGAAGTTCGGAGGGTATATCCCTGGGATCAGGCCGGGACAAAAGACCGCAGAGTTTATCGATCGGGTGCTCTCAAGGGTTACCTTGGGCGGCGCGATCTATATATCGGCGGTTGCGCTTCTGCCGACGATGCTGATCAGCCAATTTAACGTGCCTTTCTTCTTCGGCGGGACGGCGCTGCTGATTGTCGTGGGGGTGGCCCTGGACACTGTGGCCCAAGTTGAGACCCATATGATTACCCGGAACTATGAGGGATTCATGAAGCGGGGTCGCCTGAGAGGGAGAAGAGGTTAGGATTGACCGGTGGGCGTGCTGCGCGTGGTTTTTTTAGGTCCTCCGGGGGCCGGGAAAGGGACTCAGGCGAAGTTTCTAGAGCAGAAGTTTGGAGCGTGTCTGGTGGGGACTGGAGAGATATTGAGAAAAGCGGTGCGGGAACGCTCCCCGCTCGGGAGAAAGGCGGTGCAGTACCTTGATCGAGGAGATTTGGTCCCCGATCATGTCATGGTGAAGCTCGTTGCCGAGCGCTTGCGCGCACGGGATTGCCAGAGCGGCTTTATTCTGGACGGATTTCCCAGGACTATAGCCCAGGCAGATGGCTTGGAACCGATGCTCAAAGATATCGGCCTTGCGCTGGACTCGGCGCTCTGCATCCAGGCTCCCAACGAGGTGATCATTCAGCGCTTGTCCGGGCGGCGCACGTGCAAGGTATGCGGCAGCCTTTACCATGTGGTCTTTGATCCTCTGGCGCGCGCAGGAAAGTGTGATCGATGCGGCGGGGAGCTCTATCAGCGGGAAGACGATCGTGAAGAAATGATCGCCGCGCGGCTTCGCGTCTACGAAAGCCAAACCGCTCCGCTTAAGGAGTATTACTGCAGGCGGGGCCTGCTGAAAGAGATCGATGGGGTGGGGAACGTGGAGGAGGTCCGCAATCGAGTGTTCCGAGCACTGGGAGCGGTTGCGACATGATCACCCTCAAGTCCGCGCGTGAAATCGAGGTGCTGAGGCGCGCGAACGTGATCGTAGCTGAGATTCTTGACGAGCTAAAAGAGAAAGTCGCCCCTGGAGTCACGACATTGGAACTGGATTCGCTGGCCGAAGAGCTGACTCATAAAAAAAAGGCCACGCCGGCATTCAAGGGGTACAAGATGGCCGGCAGAGTCTATCCCAGGTCCCTGTGCGTCTCGGTTAATGAAGAGATCGTCCACGGCATTCCGTCGGATCGGATGTTGAAAGAGGGCGATATCGTGGGGCTTGATTTCGGCGTGATCTATGAAGGATTCTACGGAGATTCCGCGGTTACCGTCGGGGTCGGCAAGCCCAGTGAGGCGGCGGAGCGTTTGATGCGGGTCACCGAAGAGGCGCTGTATCGTGGGATCGAGCAGCTGCAGGACGGGAAAAGACTCGGCGATCTTTCGTCGGCGATTCAGAAGACGGTTGAAAGCGCCGGGTTCTCAGTGGTCCGGGCGTTTGTGGGTCACGGCATTGGCAAGCAGCTCCATGAGGACCCGCCGATCCCAAACTATGGCGAGCCGGAGCGAGGAATTCGCCTCAAGGAGGGGATGGTTTTGGCCATAGAGCCGATGGTCAACGCGGGGAGCTGGGAAGTTCAGATTAAAGAGGATGGGTGGACGGCGGTAACGAGCGATGGCAGCCTCTCAGCCCATTTTGAGCATTCTGTGGCGATTACCCAAAATGGTCCGTATATTTTAAGTAAAATCTAGGGAGAAGGCGTGAGGCGTGAGGAAGAAAAACTGTTGCCTTTCGCCTCTTGAATCTGATTCCTTATGCCTAAAGAGGACGCCATTGAGGTAACCGGCACTGTGTTGGAAACTCTCCCCAACGCCATGTTCCGCGTGGGGCTGGACAACGGTCACAAGGTGTTGGCCCATATCTCAGGAAAGATGCGAATGCATTACATCAAAATCCTCCCGGGTGACAAAGTCCGCATAGAGCTCTCCCCGTACGACTTGGGCCGAGGGAGGATCACCTACCGGGAAAGGTAGGAGCAGGTGAGACAGATGAAGGTTAGAGCATCGGTCAAAAAGATCTGCAATAAGTGCAAAGTGATACGGCGCAAGGGAGTTGTGCGCGTAGTTTGCGTGAACACCAGGCACAAACAAAGACAAGGTTAAAGGGATAGAGGGTTTAAGGGTTAAAGGGTAAAGAGATGGCAAGAATAGCCGGAGTGGATTTGCCCAAGAACAAACGGATGGAGATTGCGCTCACCTATATTTTCGGCATCGGGAGGAGCGCTTCGAGGAAGATTCTCCAGACGGCCGGGGTTTCCTTTGATACCAAAAGCGACAACCTGAGCGACGATGAGGTGGTCAAAATCCGTCAGATCATAGATCAGGACCACAAGGTGGAGGGTGATCTCAGGCGCGATGTGGCGATGAACATCAAGCGCCATATCGATGTGGGATCCTACTGCGGGCTTCGGCACCGTAAAGGTTTGCCTGTGCGGGGACAGCGGACCCATACCAATGCGCGCACGCGCAAAGGGCCCCGCAAGACGGTGGCAGGGAAGAAGACGGCGCCGTCGAAGGGATAGGAAAGCGCTCAGCATTCAGCTATCAGCGGTCAGCTAAAACTATTAAAACAAAGAGAGCCGAAGCTGAGTGCTGACGGCTGACAGCTTTTAGGAGACAAAAAATGGCGAAGGACGATCAGGTAGCTGAAGAGAAAAAGGCCGAGGCGCGCCCGGAGGAGAAGGCAGCGGAGAAGGCGGCGCGGAAGAAGAAGGGGAGAAAGAACATCTCCGAGGGCGTCGTGCACATTCACTCGACCTTTAACAACACGATTGTCACGATCACTGACTATCAGGGCAATGTGATTTCCTGGTCCAGCGCAGGAACCATGGGGTTCAAAGGGTCACGTAAGGGGACCCCTTTTGCGGCTCAGCAGGCAGCCGACAACGCGGCTAAAAAGGCGGCGGATCACGGGGTGCGCAGCGTTCAGGTCTTTGTTCGCGGTCCCGGCGCGGGAAGGGAGTCGGCGCTGAGATCGCTGCAGGCAGCGGGAATCCATATCAGCTTGATCAAGGATGTCACTCCTATCCCGCACAACGGCTGTCGTCCGCCGAAGCGGAGGAGAGTGTAATGATAAAAATCGAAGATAGAAGATCGAGAATAGAAGATTGCGCGATCCTCAATCCTCCATTCTCAGTCCTCAACGAACGGAGAGCGTAAGACAGTGGCTAGGTATTCTGGATCCGTGTGCCGGCTTTGTCGGCGTGAGAACTTGAAGCTCTTCCTAAAGGGAGAGCGCTGCTATACGGACAAGTGCGCGATTGAGCGCCGGAACTACCCGCCCGGCCAGCATGGGCAGGCAAGGCCGAAGTTTTCCGAGTACAGCATTCAGTTGCGGGAGAAGCAGAAGGTCAAGCGGATGTACGGCCTTTTTGAGAAACAGTTCCGCCGCACCTTCGAGCTGGCAGAGCGCGTTAAGGGGATTACCGGCGAGGCGCTCCTGGTCCTGCTGGAAAGACGTCTGGATAATGCGACTTACAGACTCGGTTTTGCCAGCTCTAGGGCCGACGGGCGCATGCTCGTGCGGCACGGGCACATCGTCGTCAATGGGAAGCGGGTGAATATCCCCTCGTACCTTGTCCGTGCTGGAGACGTGGTGGCCGTGGCGGAGCACAGCCGTCAGATAGAGCGGGTGCTGGCGGCCATGGAGGGCGCTCAGAGGCGGGGCGTGCCGGACTGGGTTGAAGTGGACCGCGAGAGTGTTAGCGGGAAGATCAAGTATCTGCCTACGAGAAGCGACATCACGGCGCCAATCAACGAGAAGCTGGTCGTGGAGTTGTATTCGAAGTAACGTTGCCATTATTGAGGAGTTCGCTATGCACAGGCACTGGACCGATTTGATCAAGCCGAAGCAGCTCGAGGTGGATGGTAAAGACCTCACCCCCACCTACGGAAAGTTTTATGCCGAGCCTTTCGAGAGAGGATTCGCCGCGACGATTGGCAATTCGCTGCGGAGGACTCTCCTCTCCTCGCTCATGGGGGCGGCTATCATTTCGGTTCGGATCAAGGGAATCCTGCACGAGTTTTCGACGATTCCGGGGATCACCGAGGACGTCACCGACATCATCCTCAATCTCAAGGAGGTTCGGCTGAAATTGATCGACACGGAGCAGCAAACTCTCCGGATCGATGCCAAGGGACCTAAGACGGTCCAGGCCAGAGACATGATCGCCGGCCCCAGCGTCGAGATACTCAACCCGGACCAGCACATCGCCACTCTCGCCCGCGAGGCGAAGCTCGAGATGGAGATGGTGGCAAAACTCGGGCGCGGTTACGTGCCGGCGGAGAGGAACAAGGAGGAAGGCGTGCCGGTGGATACCGTCGCGATGGACGCGGTTTTTTCGCCGATCCGCAAGGTGAACTTCCATGTGACCAATGCGCGCGTTGGACAGAGGACCGATTATGACCGGCTGGTGTTCGAGGTGTGGACCGACGGGGGAGTGAAGCCCGACGATGCGGTCGCCTACGCGGCCAAGATCCTCCAGGACCAGATGCAGATCTTCATCAATTTTAACGAGGAGCCGCAGCCTGGGACCAAGGAGGAGGCGCCGGCGATTCCGCTCAATGAGAATCTCTATCGCAGCGTGGACGAGCTGGAGTTCTCCGTTCGCTCGCAGAACTGCTTACAGAATGCGGATATCAAGTATATCGGCGAGCTCGTCCAGAAGACCGAGCCGGAGATGCTGAAGACCAAGAACTTTGGCCAGAAGTCGCTCAACGAGATCAAAGAGATCCTGCGCGGCATGGGCCTGGAGCTCGGCATGAAACTGGACCACTTCCCGCCTCGGGAGGAGATCGAGGGCCGCAGGCGGTCCAGAGACAAGGAGACAGCTTAAAAAACAGTTCCGAGTTGCGAGTTTTGAGTTTCGAGTTATAACTTGGGATCCGAAATCCAAAATTCAAAACTCAACATTCAAAATTCAAAAACAAAATGCGTCACCTTAAAGCTGGAAGAAAATTCAATCGCAGTCCCAGCCACCGTTTGGCCCTGCTGCGCAATTTGGTGACCTCGCTGTTGCGTCACGAGCGGATTCAGACCACGGATCCCAAGGCCAAGGAGCTCAAGCGCTGGGCGGACCGCATGATCGGATTGGGCAAGCACGGTACGCTCCATGCCCGGCGTCAGGCGCTCGCGGTCATTCAAGACGAGGAGGTCGCGCGCAAGCTCTTCGATACCCTGGCTCTGCGCTTCAAAGACCGCTCTGGCGGCTACACCCGAGTTGTCAAGATTGGCTGGCGGCACGGAGACCGAGCCCCGTTGTCGGTCGTGGAATTGCTGCCCGCAGACGGCGCCGTCAAGGCCGAGGCCCCTTCCGGCACGAAGAAGAGCAGAAGGGCATTGCGGAAAGAGGCTGGTGCCAAGAAAGAAGCGCGGCCACGACAGTCAGCCAAGCGTGCCTCCGCCTAGCTCACTCTGATATCCACTTCGCCCTAGCCAGACTTCACCTTTGGGATCTCATCGAGTGACGGCGCCCGGGTCAGCGAAACTGGAAAATCCCATAGCCAGGCTCGATGGGCACGGGATTCAGACCCGATCTCTCGAGTTCGTCGACGAGAAAAGAATCGGGCGGTGCAACTTTCAGCTGCCCTTTTGAAAAGAAGGCCCTACCGAAGACCACCCATAGGACGCCTTCCTGTGGATGCAACGCACGGATGTATTGCTGGACCTCCTCTCGAACTACTTCCGAGCGCTCCAAGGCCCGGCTCGAAGTGGACGCTGCCGTCTTCCGTGGCTTCTCAGGAGGATGCCTCCAGCACGAGAAGGTGCGTCCAGTAGACTTGTGATAACATCGCCCTTCTTCCCACTGGTAACCCAAACGAGTTAAATAGTAGATTGTGGTCTTCGCCCGCGTGCGGGTCAATACGACCACGTCTCCGTTGTGGACGAGTTGGTGCAGAGCGCTTGCAGTGGCCTGGGCAAATGGTCGAGGAGGAACGGAGTAGTACAGCAGCAGCTTCGCGCCAATCGGAACAAAGAAGGCGAGGGCTACGAAGGGCACCAAGAGTGACCCGACTTTCCTAATGCTCTGAACCTTGGCCAGTGCAAGGCCCAGCAGAAGCGAGTAGGCGGGAAAGGCCACGATCTCGTAGCGACCCACCGCATAAAACGGCTTGTAGAAAGAGATCAGCCACAGCGCCACGAGGGGAAAGAACAGCAGCGTCCACAGCCACGCCTTTCGTCTCCCCAACCACGGTATCGCCAGTTCCTTGTCCCCCCACGGTATCGCGATCCAGATTCCCAGGAGCGCGAGAACGCCGAGCCCGGTAAGGTGGAGCCATTCCGGCAAAAGCAAGGCTCCAAAACGCTTGACGTTGATGACCGAGGTGAATCCGAACTGACTTCCTAGGGTAAAGACCTCCAGGCTTTTTGGAATTGCTAAAAGTGGAGGCGTCCGCTCCCAGATATCTCGTATCCAATCGTTGCTCCCGCTTAACGCATGAGGTGTGAACCAGAAACTCCAAAGGAACCAGGGCAGAAAAAGAAAACCGCTGACAGAAACACTTAGAATATAGCGGAGCGATCTCTGTTTGGACTGCGCCCGCTCAGGCCAGAGCCAGACTAGTAGAGCAGTGGGAATGAGTCCGAGCGCCGCGAAATAGTGGGTGTAAAGGGCCAGAAGCGCACAGATAAAAGCGGCTCTCCACCAAAAGCGCCTGTTGGTCTCGAGCGCGCGCCAGAGAGACCCGTACGTCAGCGCCAGCAGCAGCGTGAGGAGCGCGTAGGCCCGCGCCTCTTGGGCATAGTATATTTGGATGGGGGCGAGCGCTGACACTGTTCCACTCCACAAGGCGGCGCGGTGGCCAAGAATTATACGGCCAATCCAGAGAATGGTCACAACGAACAGCGTGCTGAAGATAGCTGACAACATACGAATGGCCGATTCGCTCTGGCCCACGAGTTGAATCCATGCGTGCAAGAGGAGGTAATAGAGGGGCGGATTGTCGTACTTCAATAGGTCCCCAGGCCAGCTCGCGAGGGTCACCATGTGAAACGAGAATGCCTCGTCAAACCACAACTCGTCTTGGCCAATCTGATTGATCCGTAGCAAGAAGCCGGCAACCACAATGGCCGCGGCAACGGCGACGTATTGCCAGTCCCGGCCACCACTATTTCTAATTCGATCCTCCATACGATCTCCTTCCGCTACCCGGATTATCCGGCAGCATTCTATTGCTTCAGGAATTCAAGACTGGCCATGGCGTCGCGGATGAGCTTGACCTCTCCCTATCCTGTGTACGTTGTTATCGCCTCCGAAATCAGTATCGCCTTCGTGTAGAGAGGCTTCAAACTACCTGTAGGTCGCAAGGAGCCTGTCAAAGGACAGCGCTGCATCTCCGCCAGGAAAATTCACCTGGTGCAATCGCGGTTGGAAATAACCCGCCAGATCGAAAAGTGTTTTGGCCTTGCCGGGCTGCCACTTCTCGCCAACCCGGATCCTCGGGTCGCCCGCCTCGCTTCGCTGGGAGTCGAACTTCACTGTGGAGCGGACAAACTCCCGGTGCACCTTCTCGCCAGTGATATACGGGATCAGGAAGGCGATGGACTTTTCGAGATTCGCTCCTTGGGGCGTGGTGTAGCCGTAAAGGTCTACGCCATTCTTATCTGCGACGATGGCCAACTCGATAAGAGGAAGAAGGTCGTACACGTGATAGTGAAGGGCATCGCGCTGGTGGAGATCAAAAGTGGCGCCGTCCGGGTAGAGATTGCCATCCAGGTGGCGCTTGTAATCGGTGACGACCCAGCGAGTAAGCTCTGAGTCTGGAAGGAGGAAAGCGATATGCCCGATGATTTTCAGCCTGTGGCTATGATGATTGTTCTTGGACGTCGAGCTGCTCGGCCGGATCCCCATCTTCTGCTTTTCCGCCATGCGTAGCAGCCACTGATTCGCTTCTGATCGCTGGCCGTCTGAGAAGAGGGCGCGGGTGAGGTCGTAGCCCTTCATGAGACGAATAAATTCAGTCTCATTGATGGGATTGCTGTCAGGCTGATAGGTTCGCGCCCATGCAAGCACAAATTCCCGGGCCTTTTCTCCATACTCGCTCTTTCCCAATAGCGCATAGGCGTACCCAAGCGCCTCGGTCTTAGAAAGATCGTGCCGGGCCTGGAGACTCTGTTTCTTTTCGGGGTCCGAGTAGAGGCGTCCATCGGAGACGATCCATTTTATCGGATTGGGCTTTTCTCCCAGGGCCTTATCGGCCATTTTCTTCACGGGCTCAAAGGCACGGGCCGCATTCGGATCGGCCTGAACAACCCTCCGCAACACCTCGACCTGCTTCGGCGTAAGGGAGATTCGGGGCTCAACGCGCTGGGATTCCTCCGCCCAGAGTGGGGGCGACAGGAGCAGCGCCCATGCGACAACCAAGCCTGCAGTGAATGACCCCAGCATTAATGATGAGGGTAGCGAACTTCGATAAGGGGTGTCAACGGTCGCGCTTTCCCCGTCCTCTTTCGTTGCGCTCGCAGTCGTGATATTTAGCCCCTTTGGTGAATTGAGAACCATGAGCCTTCTGCGCCACTCGCTTAAAGATCTCTTCAATATCCAGCTCCACGACGAGGCGTTGGCAAAGCTTACGTGGAAGGATTTCGGCAATGGACTTTTCATGGCGCGGCTTGCGCGTGAAGGGAAGAGGGAGTTGGTTCTTTACCGGATTAAGGCCGATGCCGACCCGAAGGCGTTTCTCCGCCATGAGCACATCGGCGGCGAATTTTATTTAGTGCTCAAGGGCGGGATCGAGGACGAAACTGGGGTTTACAGAGAGGGAGACATCGTCTATTTAGATCCGAAATCGGTTCATACGCCGCGCGGGATTGGTGAAGCGGTAGTTTTAGTCCTTTGGCCAGAAGGGGTAAGGGTTTTAGAGTAGAATCAGCAGGGTATGGTTACCGTGAAGGTTGTGCCTTTGCCGAGATCGCTTTTCGCCTCAATTCTTCCTCCCAGTAGTTCTGTATATTTCTTCACGATATAAAGCCCTATTCCGACGCCGCCGTACGATCTCGTTTCCGAGCTGTCTACTTGACGAAACATTTCAAAGATGGAGGGAAGCATCTCTTTTTGAAGCCCAATCCCCGTATCGGCTACCTTAAACTCTGCTGAGTTGGCTTCGGGCATATAGCGCGCTGAAATGCTCACATGTCCCTGTTCGGTAAACTTGAGCGCGTTGTTAATGAGATTCTGAAGAATGTGCTTCAGTTTCGCGCTGTCGGTTTTGATCGTTAGAGGCTCTAACGAGTAGTCCCAGTTCACGGTAATCTTTTTATCCAAGGGGATCTCATAATTCGACTTAAGATCGTCCAGAAAGCTCCTGAGTTTAACTTCCTGTTTCTCGACATGGACCTTTCCGGCTTCAATGCTGGTTGCCAGTAATATCTGGCTGATCATCGCTAATAGATCACCAGCGCGGCTTGTAACTTTATCGAGGGCCTTCTCTTGTTCCGGGTTGATCGTTCCAAGGAGTCCCTCTTTGATCATTCCGGAAAAACCCATGATCACGTTCAGCGGTGTGCGCAGCTCGTGGGACATGACGCTTAGGAATTCGTCCTTCGCTTTGTTGGCCTGTAGCAGACGGCGGTTTGCCTCTTTAATCTCCGAGTTGGCTTTCTCTAACTCACCGGTGCGCTGTTCCACCTTTTGTTCTAAGGTGGCATAAGAGATCTTGAGTTCTCCCGCCATCTTGTTGAATTCCTCTCCTAGCCACTCGATTTCATCTCCTGTCTCGATGTTGACCCGATAGTCAAGATTCCCACTTCCGATTATTTTGGCCCCCTGATGAAGCTCTCGAATCGGCCCTGTTATTCTGCTGCTGACCCAAGCAATAATAGCGGCTCCGACGAGCAGGCCGATTGCCAGGAGCACCAGCGCATAGCGCTTCAGTATTTCCACATTGGCTAACGCCGCATCGAGAGGCTCCTCCAAGATCACCCCCCAGCCTAACTCAGGGACCGGCGCATATGTGGCTAACACAGGCCTATCCATTAATCCTCGCCCTTCGTGGGCGGGAGTGGGATCTGAACGCGTAGGGTTGCGCAAAAATTTCTGGACTCCAGCAACTTGTCGTAGGTTCATCTTTTTTAATACCAGCGCCGCATCCCTATGGGCGATTAGATTCCCATGCTCGTCTACCAAATACCCGTAGCCGGC
>JAHFAP010000263.1 GCA_023250495.1 Deltaproteobacteria bacterium
TCGAGCTCCTCGACGAAGCTCCGATCGGTAAATTCTTCGGGCTTATGATTCCAGACCTCAGGACGCGTGGCGGCCACATATTCGAAGCTGGTTTTCATCCCAATTGTATTCGGGTAGGGCGCCGGAAGAAACGCCTTGGAGAAGAGCTCGTAGGATTCGTTGACCAGTTCTTCGTCACCCACGCGTAGAGTCTTCTTGATCACCTTTTTGCCGAACTCCCGGTCTTTTTTAAACAGGGCGATTCCTTCAAGGTGCGCCTTCATATAGCTCATCACCATGTCGCGCTCTTTCTGGACGGTGGAGCGCCGGGTCGTGATCTCGATCCAGGGATAGTCGATCTCCTTTGCCGAATCCCATAGCATGGAGTATCCCATCTTCATCGCTATGCCGTAACCGGGAAAAGAAAGCGACGCCGCATCGATGGCGCCCTGTTTGAGCGCCGCGATCCGCTCCGGATCGCCGCCAATCTGAATCAGGGCCACATCGCGGTCAGGATTGAGCCCTTTCTTCCTAAGTATATGGCGAACCAGGAAGTCCGTGAGCGAGCCAAAAGTCGTGACGCCGATCCTCTTGCCCCTGAGATCCTCAACTCTTTTTGTCTCCGGTTTGACGATCATCGCATGAACGACTCCGGGAAGGGTATGAGCGAGGATGACGAGATCGGAACCGGAAAGATCGGCGTTGATGACCGTCGGCGTAGCTATCGGGGCGATCTGAATGCTGCCGCCAATCATCGCCTTCGAGGATTCTCCGGAGCCGCGCATGGCCACGGGATCGGCGTAGAGGCCGTACTTCTCGAAGAGCTTGGCTTCTTTGGTCACGTAGATGATGATGTTCCCCATGCTGACCGAGGAAACTCCGACATAAATCTGCTTCAGCGGTTTAGACTGAGAGAAGGCGGACAACGGGAAGACCAGCACGACAGCCCATAGAATCGCCGCCGGTGTCATCCTAGGGAAAAAGATCTTACGCACCAGAGACATAGGTCACCTCCGACTGTAATGGCCTGCTACTTCTGCCCACTCCGGTTTTCCTCTAACGAAAAGATCATAGTATTCCCTTACATGCTTTCAACGCGACTTTGAGAGCCGAAACGCTACCTCCCCAACTCCTTCAGGACTTCCTCCCCTAGCGACGGATCGATAACCTGATCGACGGTGACCGTCTTGGCGATCAGACCCGCCTTTCTTTCCAGCTCCAGCAGGTTGTCAACTCCTTCCGCGTCTATTCTTCCGTCCTTGCTGAAGGCATCGATCACGGCGGCGTAAGACTCGCGGGCCATCGCCTCGTCCATCGCGAAGCGCTTGCGGATGACTTCCACGCTGCCCGCCGGGTTATCGCGGAGGTATCTTAAGGCCTCGACTTCGGCCCTGAGAGCTCTTTTTACCTGCGAACGGTTTTGCCGGATCTTATCGACAGTAGCGGACAAGCCTGTGGATGGGATGGAGACAACCTTCGTGGCGTGAGCGAGCAAAGGGAATCCTTCCCTCTTGAGAATGATGGAAAAGGGCGGCGCGACCATCACGGCATCCACGTGACGGACTCTCAGGGCTTCGGCCATGAATTTCTCCTCGCCGATCGCGAGCATCTTAACTTCGCGGTCGGGATCGATCCCATAATGCTGCAAGAGCAGCCGGGTGCTGATTTGATTGGTGCCGCCCACCGACGCGACGCCGATGGTGCGACCCTTCAAATCCTTTATATTCTTGATATCCGGATGAACCGCAAGGCTGAAAAGCGGCGCCCTGATGCTGGTGGATACGGCTCGGACTGGAATTCCCCTGGCAGCGGAGCGGATCGCCGAACCCAGCACCTCCGCGTAATCCGCGTCTCCGCTGACAAGGGCCGCTATGTTGACCGCCGGGCGCGCCTGCACCAGCTCGGCATTCAAGCCGTTCTTGGCGTAGAGGCCCCGGTCCTTGGCGATGAACGGAACGAGAAAGGAAAGGGAGTTGTTCGCATACGTAATGCGGACTCGCTCCTGGGGCTGAACCGCCGCGAACGGGCTCAGCGCGAGAAACAGCAATGAAAGTGTCATGCGGCGAAGCTGACGCAATCTCATACTTAGCTCTCACCTCCCGTAGAGGCGATCCACGTAGCCGCTCTTCTTGATCTCCTCGAGAAGGCTCGTGTCGATATAGTCCTTGGCCTGAGGATTGCGCTCTTTGGCGGTCGCGACAGAATCCAACGCCTCCTGGACTCCTCTGGGCTCTGGGACGGGATATTCCCGCAGGCTGCCTGACAACCGCGCGTAGATCTCCTTTGCCGCTTGAGGATCGTCGACGCCCTCGGATTTCATAGCCGCCAAAACCAGCTCAGGCCGGGTTTTGAAGATATAAATGCCCTCCACGTAAGACTCGACGAATTTGCGCAGAGTCTCCCGCTGCGTCCGAAGAACGGACATCGGCGTTACGATGCCAAAGCGCGCGTACTCCAGCGGCAACTCCGAAAGGTCCGCCAGCACCCGGCAACACTTCGAGGCCAGGACCTTATAAACTTGTTCCGGGCTCACCAAGGCTCCGTCTACATGACCCGCGACCAGAGCGGTGATTCTCGTCGGCGTGTTGCCCGACTGAAGAATCGCTACGTCCTTGTCGGGATTGAGCTTCAAGAAGCGAAGCGCCAGTTTAGTGGTGACATCCGAGGCCGAGCCGAAGCGGCTGATGGCAATGCGCTTGCCTTTAAGGTCCTCCGCCGTTTTAATGTTGCTTCGGACGATGAGGAAATGCTCCAGCCGATTGATCGTGACCGCGATCACCCTCACGTCCATCATGCCGGCGATTTTCGGACTGAGCTGCGCCGGCACGTCGGAATCGGAGATAACGATATCTCCGGCGATCATCGCCTGCGACATCGTGTTCCCGCTATTAAAATAGACCGGCTTGACATCCAGGCCCCGTTTTTGCCAAAGCCGCTCTCTCTCGATCACCCGGCGCAGCGTGCCGCTGACGCCCACTCCGCTGTGGCCCAAAATTATCGTCTCCGCCCGCGCCATCTGCGCGGACACAGACCACGCCAGAAGCATCATCCCTAAAGCAACTCGCTTGCTCAAAGCTTGAGCCATCCTTTCAAGGTTAAAGTTGCCACGCGCACCGTCGACCGTCTCCGTGAGACTGGATCAAAAATAGAGTAGACTCGGATCGGCGTCAAGCACAAACAAAAAGTCCCGCACCCTTCCGGGCCTTCGAATTCAAATCCGGCGGCGACCTACCCTCGATAGCGCGACCTTATCATGAGCGCAGCGCCGCTGCATGCCAACGGGGTTGCCGAGGAGCCGGCACAGGCGCGAGTGCCGGCAGCTCAGCTCTTCCACGGCAGCGATGCTTGCCATGTTTTCGCAATTGCGAAAACATGGAAGAGTGATTCCTGGAGATGATGGGTATCAGCTGATGTATCGACCCGGTCCGGAAGAAGAAAAGATTCGCGACCTCTTTCTTCACCCCGACTCAAGACCATACAGCCGCGTCCCGATCTGCTGGTAGATTAATAGCGCTTTGCATCAGATGCTTTTATGGTACACCGCGGCGAAAAAGCGTTTCACGACATTATACGATTAGAGCCTTAGAATGGCTCGGAAGGAGGGTAGTACAATGGCATGGTCGGCACCAAGTGACCAGGTAACCCGCCCACATCCGCCGCGGCACTGGGAGCCTGAGGAGCCCCCGCACGTCGTGATTTGGCGCGGACTAGAGGCAATCTCCCGCCAAATCGACGAACTCGCAAAGCGGATTGAGGAGCTGGTTCGCCGCTAACGGGGTGGACCGGGTGCCTCGACGGACATCCGGTCCGCTACCAAACCGAGGGGAAGCTTATGGTGCACAGATTATGGACAATGGTTCTCTGGGGTGTCTGGGTGGTCCTAGCGGTAGTCTGGGCTAATACGCTCGCTCATCTCTGGCTTGAAGGGTCTCGGTACTACGGTTTGCTCGCGCTGCTAGTACTGATCTCTGGCATCATAATTTACTGGGCAGAAGGGCTCGAACTTGCGGTCGCCATTTTACTTCATGCTCGAATGGTGCCAGACGACATCCATGCGCTAATGGCAAAGATGAACAGCAATGTTTTCTTCAGGCAGCGGCAGTTGATTGTTATTTTTCTTGTGACGTTTTCCGGCGTCGCCACAGTATATCCGTGGTTGCGGATTCCCGGATATGGAGAGCTGGCCGGTGCCGCTCCCTTTTGGTTTAGTATCGCATTCCCTAGTCTTAGCATTATGTGGTTTAGTCAGATTGCCCCTAAGCTTCGAGCCATGGCTAAGCCGGAACACTTCGTCCGATCTGGAGGGTCTATTTTTAGAGCTGTA
>JAHFAP010000070.1 GCA_023250495.1 Deltaproteobacteria bacterium
GCGGTGCAGCGGGCCTACGCCCTGGCAAAGACCATCAACACGGCAACGACCATGACTGAGGAAGCGAAGTTGATTTTGTTCGGCCAGGGCCGGAGGCCGGGACGCCCTGCGTCTTCCTGACGCTGGCGGGCTTTTACTTGGTCTCAGGAGTAAACCCCGTACCACGGACTTACGTCCGCGGCTTTGGGGCGCTGCCCCCCAGGGAAGTTCACAACATTCATCCCCGCACTCACGTGCGGGGCGTTCTGTGGTACGGGGTAAATAAGCTTCATGCTCATCGACGCGCACGCGCATCTAGATAAGTACGGCGAAGAGCTGCATGCGGCCCTCGAAGAGATCGAGAAGCATCAGATTCTCACATGGGCCGTCTCGATGGATCTCCCTTCCTATCAGCGGAATCTCGAAATTGCCGAGAGGTGCGAGTTCATCCTGCCTACTTTCGGCGTCCATCCCCGGAGAGCGCCGGACTATGCGGATCGCCTGAGCGAGCTGAGGCCCTGGATCGAGCGCAGTCCCGCGCTCGGCGAAATCGGTCTCGATTTTCACTGGGTCGAAGACTCGTCGCAGTATCCGGCGCAGAAGAAGGTGCTCGAATACTTTCTAGCAGCGGCCAGGGAGCAGAAAAAGATCGTCAACTTGCACACCAAAGGGGCGGAAAGGGAGATTCTCGATCTGCTTGAGCGCTACGACATTCAGCGGGCGATCGTCCACTGGTATTCAGGCCCGCTCGATATCCTCCGCGCGCTACTGGACTACGGAGCTTATTTCACGGTTGGGGTTGAGTTGCTGACTTCGGAGGAGATTCGGCAAATCGCCCGCGCCGTGCCCCTGGGGCGAATGCTCACCGAGACCGACAATCCTGGAGGGCTCAAGTGGTTGAGTGGAACGCCCGGCATGCCGCGGATCATCTGGGAGGTCGCCGAGGAAATCGCGGCTGTCAAGCAAGCGACGACTGAGGCCATCGCCCAAGCCGTGGAGAAAACTTTTCACCGACTGATCAAAGACGACCCGTGGCTGGCCAATCTCCGTGTTCGTGACTCGTGATCGTGATCGAGTACGACCCGCGAAGCTGCTAAAGCGTTCCCCTCTTTAATCTCCTCTCCAGCTCCTTTGCCGCGACGCGGTACTTGAATGCCTTGCGGCCGTTGATGAAGAGCACCGGGACTTCGCTGCCGTGCCTTTCCTTTAGCTCAGTCGCGGAATCCACGTCGATCTCTTCTATCTGAACGGGAATTTTTCCGGCCACTTCCCGGACCGTTGTTTTCATCTCCTCGCACAAGCAGCAATCCTTCCTCGTGTAGAGCCGGATCTGCGCGGTCACTTCTTTTCCCCGCTCGGAAGGCCGATGAGCCCTTTGGGAATTGCCAGCGCGCCGTAAAAGAATTCTGAGAGGGTGCTGAGAGGAGCCGGCGTGATGCTCGGATCATCCACGGGGCCTCTGACGTTGAAGCTCGCAACCAACAGAGAGTTTTTAATCGCCGCCAGTCCCGTTCCGAGGATCGGGATGTAATTCGCCGCGTTGTCCACTCCGGGAAAGGGGCGCACCGCAATGACGAAATCGAGGTCGCCCTTGGGCCCGTCCATCTCCCCCGCCCCCGTGATCCTGAGGTCGTCGCTGTCCACGAAGAGGTTCTGCGTTGAGTAGACCCCTTGAGAGACCTTGAAGTCCGCGGTGACGCTGCGAAAATGGATGCCCTCCTGATTGATATTGGGCATTTTAAGAGAGAACCAGCGCGACAGATCCAAGAAGCTCAGAACTCGAACCAGCAGCTGAAAGCGCCGCGCGACTCCGTCTTCGACTCGCAGGCGGAAGGCGCCGTTGAGGTTTCGTTTTCTTTCCGTCCCCGTCTT
This sequence comes from Deltaproteobacteria bacterium, assembly GCA_023250495.1. Taxonomy (GTDB): domain Bacteria; phylum Desulfobacterota; class Binatia; order UBA9968; family UBA9968; genus JAHFAP01. Next base: position 1,852 of record JAHFAP010000070.1, read on the forward strand.
TCCGTGAAAATCGAACTTGCCGGCAAGTTGGACCTTTCCGGTTATTTCGGTCGTTCCCAGATCGAACCAGCTGAGCAGTTCCTTCAGCGGAACTCCTCGGATATTGGGCTCGACGGCAAAGCGGGAATTTCCCACGCCATCGACGAAGGCCCCGCTGCCCTCCACCGTCCCGCCCTGCGAGCGGGCAAAGAAGTTCTCCAGGCGCCAGACCCTTTTCTCCAGAGCGAGATCGGTCTTGAGATCGGAAAATGAGAAGCTCTCGTATCTGCCCTTGTCAAGGCTGAGCTTTCCTCTTACCTGGAGACGCTCATACCACTCGTCGTCCGGCGACACATTGTGGGGCAGCAGATAGGCGATGTCCATCTCCGCGGAGCTCAAGCTGAAAAGCAATTGCGACCTTTCTCCAGCAATCCACCGCCCGTCAAGAGAGAAGCCATAACCGCCCACCTGAGCTCTGACGCCCTGGAGATCGATGGTCTTTCCATCCAGGCGCACTCTCCCGTAGACCTCGCGGAGCGGTTGGCTGAAGAATTTGAACGGGACCTGAACCCCGATCAGCTCCAACGAGCCGCTGAGTTTTCTGTTTTCCGCGGCAGCCAAAGAGCCTTGATAGCGGATGGCGCCGCGGATTGTGCCGGGGCTCGGGGCAGAGCCTTGCGAGAGGAGGATGCGCAGCGCTTCGCTCGCCTTGACGCCCGACGACTCGATCCCTAGGTCGAACGTTCCTTGGTCGGCGGCGAAGTTTCTGAGGAGCGCTCGCAGCTGAACCGGCGAGCCGGCCAGAAGCGCGGTGGCCCGGTCGGCGCGGATCTCCGCGGGAGAAAAGAGCAGCTCTCCCCTGAGCTGCGAGAGAGAGACATCGCCCATGCGCAGACGGGCGCCATCCAGAGAGAGCACTCCCTCATAATAACGAACAGCGGCAAAGTCTGTGCGCACGAGCAGATCGAGCCTGCCCTTGCCGCCCAGATCTTGAAGAGCGCTCACCATCTTGTCTGCAGCCGCAGGGAGAAGGCCGAGTTGCATCTGCTCCTGCAGCTGGGTAAGTTCCATATCGCCCTTAATCCGAAGCTCCAGCGGCCCTCCGCCCGAGAGCGCTCCCCGCTGCGTTCCCTCGATTTCTGCCAAGCGCGAAAGACCGGCCGCTCCCTTGAAATTTTTGTAATAGAGAACGCCCTTCTCGAGGACGATCCGCCCGCTGAAGCCGCGCAGCGGAAGAGAATGATCTCCGCCGAAATTGCCTCCAGCCTCTCGCACCTCGGCCTCCAGCCAGAGATGGTCTTCATAGCCGGGCTCAAGCAGGCGCCGGAGCTGCGACAGCCTTCCGGAAATCCCCGCCCTGGTCAACCTCACTTCGCCCTGGTTGACCCCGGCAGCCAGATATTCCAGCCTCGGTGACTCGAGAAGCTTCATCGGGAGATAGTTACGCACCGTCGCCAGCGGCAGGAAAGGAGTGGTCAGATGCAGCTCCACATAGGGATCCTGCCCATCTAAAGAGCGCAAGGAGCCCTGAATGGCGAGACTGAGATCGCTTGAGCGAAAATCCAGGCGCTGGAAATGGATCTCCTGCGGCTTCCAATCCAAAACCAGCTCCAGCCGCCCGTCCCCGAGCGCCGCCACCTTTGGAAAGATGCTCTGGGCCTCGAGCTCCAGTCCCTTGAAGCGGACCTCCCCCTTAAGATGAGCTCCTTCGGCCAGACGCCCCTCCCAATGGACCCGATACGCGAGAGTCCCACGCAGAGCGCTCCCCGGAAGCGGCCGGCCGTAATAGTCCCATAGGAGCGTCGCGGGCAGGGCCTCAGCCTGGAGGTCGGCATCCAACCATGCCTTGCGCAAATCGAAGGATCCTTCGGGAAAGAGAGCTTTGCCGTTTATAGCGAGGTCCGCTCTTTGCCCGTCTCTTTCAGCGATCGTTTTCAAACCGAACTCGAGCCCGGGCTCTTGTCTACTGCCGGTTGCCGGATTCGGCTGGCCGCGGAACGCCAAGCCGAGCAGGCCCTTTGCGCGCAAGCGGTGGAGGAAGAGATCAATCTCGCGGAAGCGAGTCATCACCGGACCCTTGCCCCCAAGACGATCGGCAAAGGTGACGTCTCCTTTTTCAATCCTGATCTCGCGCAGGTCGAGGGAAAACTGCGAGGCCTCCTGGCGCTGGAAGGGCAGATTGAGGATCAAGTCGACCAAAGGGGTCTTGCCCTGCTCGTCTCGGGCGATTTGGAGCTTCGGCTCGTAGAGCCGCAGCCCGTAGAAGAGCAGCTTCCGCTCCAGCAGCGGCAGGAGGGCCACCCGGATCACAATCTTGGGAGCCGTGATCACAGGCCGGCTGCTCTGTGGCTCGATCAAAACAAAATCCCGAAAAGAGACGCCCATCACCTTGCCCATCTGCACCTCAGCCTCTCCCACCTCGACCTTGAGGCTGGTTCGCCTCTCGAATTCGCTGATGAGGAAGCGGCGAAACTCGCCTACTTGAATCAGGTGGTAGAAGGCGATCAGCGCGACGGCAAAAAGGAGCAGCAGGCCTGCGGCCAGAAAGCCGACAATTTTAATGCTTCTTTGCATCAACACCTAAAATCATGCTAAAGGAACTTCATCTCAGGCGCAAGTCGCGGCGCTCGACCGCGGCATACAAGGAGCGGAAGGGCCAGCCCATCCCGGCAACGTCGTCAAAGGCGGACTCCAACATGGCGGATTCGAAGAAAAGATCGGCCCGGCCCAAGATCCCCTTCAGCTATTCATTGAACAATGGGATCAGGCGCCTCGCCATGACGGCGATGGACTTGGTTAGAGGCAGGATGAAGGAGGCGCAAAAAGATCTCTCTAAAGAGCGGATCGAAAAGATACTGTTGGTGCGCGCCACATTTCGCATGGGGAGTTCCATCCTTGCAACTCCCGCCATACTGGGGTTTCGGAGAAGTTTTCCGTCTGCAAGGATTGACTTCGTCGGGTCGCCCATAGCGAAGAGCCTTTTAAACAATCTGCCCATCCATCGCTACTTTGACCTTGCCCGCCGCTTCCCCTATGCCTCGTGGGCCTATCCCGTTCTTCTTCAACAAATCCGTTCTGTCGGTTATGACCTGGCAGTGGACGTGAGTTGCTCGCAGTCAGCCCTGGGATCATTCATCGTTGGATTTTCCGGCGCGCGCTTGCGGGTAGGGCTGCAAGGGAAGTGGGACGGTGGCTATAATGTTCGCGTTCCAAGGCCATCCGAGATCAACAAGTATCGATCTCTGCCGGCTTTTCTTGCCGCTCTAGGCCTGCCCAGCGAGAACATTTCTCCCTTGTTGATACTCTCTCCGTCGGAGAAAGAGGAAGGAAGAAGAAGGATGGAAGCCTTGGTTGGGACAAGCCTGGGATCCCAACGCTCTCCCATTGTCGGGGTTTTTGCCGGAGGCAGAAAGACGAAGGGGAAGACGTGGTCGATGGAAGATTTCTGTCAGCTCATCGGCGACCTGCGCCGCCGTAGTTCGAACGTCGTGGTTTTTTTTGGCCCTGAGGAGAAAAAACTGATCGGGCGGGTCAGCCAAGCCTTAGGGAAGGATATCCCCCTGGTCTTTGAGCCTTCGGCTAGAACGTTCGCCGCCATGGTCTCGAATTGCGATCTCTTCATTGCTCGCGATAGCGGTCCCATGCATATGGCATGCGCCTTAGGCGTGCGGACCATCGCTATATTTCGGCGTCGGGATGTGAAACACTGGGGGCCGCCAGCGGATATAGCCAAAATCGTCTGCCAGGCCCAGGGCGTCCCGGCGAACGAAGTCTTCAAGAACTCCCTTGCGAGTTGTGTGGAGGCCTCGCTGCCTGCCAAGCGCGAGCCTTCGCTCAGTAGGGCTTGAGATGTGGAGGCGTGAGACGCAAACCATCAGATCCCCTTCTGCCGTTTCTCATCTTCACAGTCTCCCTGACGGAGACGCCCGCGGCCGGGAGAATCTGCCTTGACAGACTCTGGCTAACTTGCTAGACACAGCCTGTATCGCTATCTTGGCGAAGATCACGCTGACAGGGGGAGTCATGTTGGAAAGAGAAGAGGAGCTGTTGAACAGCAGGGAAGTCGCGATCATCCTGGACCTCAGCCCTGACACGGTCAATGAGTTTGCGCGCAAAAACATATTGCCTGGCTTCAAGAAGGGGAAACAGTGGCGCTTTAGAAAAAAAGACGTATCTTCCTTTACCAAGAAGCAAACTGGAGAGATCCGGGACGCCTGATCCCCGTCAGCGCGGCATCACTTTGAGGTTGGGAATATGAGTGGGATAGAGGCGCACGAAAGCAAGCTCTACTCGAACTTCGCTCCGCTCTACGACAAAATCTTCGGCAAGATTTTCTCCTCTCGCCTGAGGCGGGTCATCGCGGCCCTCAACATTCCCCGCGGGGCAAGGGTTCTTGAAGTCGGCGCCGGCACCGGCACCTCGTTTCCCGCCTACCCCCGCCATTGCGAAGTGATCGGAATCGATCTAGCTCCGGATATGCTGGCCCGCGCTGAGGGAAAAATCCGGGAAAACGGCTGGACCCACCTGAAGGTCATGGAAATGGACGCCCTCGAACTTCAATTTCCTGATGACAGCTTCGATTATGTGATGGCCTTTCATGTCGTGACCGTGGTGCCGGATCCGATCCGCATGATCCAGGAAGCCAAGCGGGTATGCAGGCCGGGAGGAAAAATCGTGATCGTGAATCACTTCACGAGCAATTTTCCACTGCTGGGATTTTTGACGGAGACCCTCGATCCGGTGACCCGCCGGCTCGGGTGGCGCACCAACCTCCGACTTAAACCTTTTATTGAGGAAGCGGAACTCAACGTCGATACGATTTACAAGCCCTCCAGGCTTTCGCTCTATACGGTCTTGCTCGGCACGGGCGAAAAGAACGGATATCACTCCTAAGCGTTTTTGAGCACGATCCCTTCGAGCACGTTGGCGACGTCTTCGCATCGATCGATGGCGTTTTCCAGAGTTTCATAGATCTCTTTCCACTTGATGACCTCGAGCGGATTCGGCTCGCCTTCGAAGAGCTTGGCCACGGCTGCTCGACACACATAATCGCCCTCGTTCTCCAGACGGTTTATCTCGATAAAATTCTTCATGATGGAGTCGGCGCCCTTGAGACGGCGCAACTTGAAAACCGCCTGCTCCACCTCCTTGACCGCTTTGACGAGAATCCCGACCAGGAGCCGGGCTTCATCCGTAGTCTTGGTGAGTTTAAAAAGGCTGAGGCGCTCGGCGCAGGCCTCGAGGTAGTCCAGGATATCGTCCAGGGAGCTGATGAGATCGTGGATGTCCTCGCGGTCGAGGGGCGTGATGAAGGTCCGGTTGAGCATCTCAATCGTGTCATGCGTGATGACATCGCCTTCGTGCTCGGTGTCTTTGATCTGCTTAGCCCTCAGCGGAACGTCCTTGAAATCCCCGATCAGCTCTTCCAGCTCGACCGCCCCCTCGACGACCTTTTTCACGCTGGCCTCGAAGAAATCATAGAATCTCTCATCGCTCGGCAAAAACCGCATAACCACGCTCCTCTGGTCTTTTGATCGTCGGTCCGCCCGCTTGCTAGTCGCTTTGGTGGCTTCCCCCGGCGGCGGACCTTTCCCGGAGAAGCCAAGATTGCGGAAACGCCCGGCTCCGCGCCAAACCTACCCGCGCTTCCGCACGGGATGAGCGCTTCAAAAGTCCGGCGTCCGCGCGACGCCGGCAGCGATCCCGGGCGGACGCCTAACGCGGAAGTTCTTTGGAATCGTCCTTTTTCACAGCCTCCTGATCCTTGGAGGCGCCCTCTCCTTCCTCGCCGCCCAACCCTTTCTTGAAGTCGCGGATCGCCTTGCCCAACCCGCTGCCAATCTGGGGCAGCTTCCCTGGGCCGAAGACAACCAACGCGATCAGCAAAATGATCAAAAGCTCTTGAATGCCGAGTCCAAACATAAAACCTCCTTAGCTCTTTCTCTTGAGAGCGAGAGATACCGTATTTTCCCCTCTCTGCACAAGGAGCACGATGCGTTCGCCGCGCTTGCCCTGGCGCACCGATTGCTCAAAATCCTTGGTCGTGTTGACCGGACGCTGGTTGACTTCGCGGATGACGTCGCCGACTTCCATTCCGGCCTGATCCGCCGGACCACCGGGCTGGACCTCCACCACGATCACCCCCTTGGTGGTGCTCAACCCGTGGCGCCGCGAAAGCTCCGGCGTCACCTTCTGCACCCTCAAGCCAAGCTCCGCGTCCCTCCCGTCCGCCTGAGTGACGACCTCCCTTTCCTCGGGCAGCTCGCTGATTCTCACGGTCACCGCGCGCTCGCTCTTGTCGCGGAGAATCTTCAGCGTGACCTTCTGGCCGGGAGACGTATCCGCAACTAGGGAGGGAAAATCCTGGCTCTTCGGCAGCGGCTTGCCGTTGAACTCCCAAATGACATCGCCCGGCTTGATCCCGGCCTCGGCTGCGGGACTGTTCTCCGCCACCTCGGTGACCAGCGCCGCGACGCCAACCCTGCGGGAGAGCCCGAGAGACGACGCCTGCTGCGGGGTCGGCTCCTGAGCGCGAATCCCCAGCCAACCGCGCACGACCCGACCGTTCTTTCTCAACTGCTCCACGACCTTCCTGGCGAGATCGACCGGGATCGCGAAGCCGATGCCGACGTTGCCTCCGCTCTGGCTGAAAATAGCGGTGTTGACCCCGACCACCTCACCCTGCATGTCGATCAGAGGGCCGCCGCTGTTTCCCGGGTTGATCGAGGCGTCCGTCTGAATAAACCTATCATAGGGGCCGGCACCGATGACTCTTCCTTTCGCGCTGACGATGCCCGCGGTGACGGTCAGCTCCAAGCCGAAGGGATTCCCGATCGCTACGACCCAGTCCCCCACCTCGATATTGGTCGAGTCTCCCCACTTCGCCACCGGCAAGTTGTTCGCTCCTTTGGTGATTTTGATCAGCGCCAGGTCGGTCCTTTCGTCTTTGCCGACGAGCTTGGCGTCATGCTCTGTCTGGTCTGCCAGTTTGACCCGGATAACGTCGGCGTTCCTGACCACGTGGTAGTTGGTCAGGATCTCGCCATCCTTGCTGATCACGATGCCGGAGCCCAGGCTTCGCTGCGGCGTCTCGCGCGGCTGCGCCTCGCCGAAGAAGCGATTAAAAAAATCTTCGAACGGATCCAATCCGCCGAGCGCCCCTCCCCCGGTCCGGGACGCTCTCTGCGTCGTGGTCGAAACGTTGACCACCACCGGCATGGTCTTCTTTGCGATGGCTGAAAAGGATGCGGGGCGAAGCTCTCCGGGGCTGGAGATGTTGGCCATGACCGGCGCGTCGATGGGACCCCGGAAAATGAGAGCCGCAAGGACGAAAGCGCCGATGGCTGTCGCTATCAGAACGCCGAGGGGATATCTCTTCTGGGCCATGATTCTCTCCTTTGCCACAGAACGATTTCGAGGCTACCATAGCAGATTTCAAGCCCGCCTGTAAGCGCCGTACGGGAACGCGAAAATACATTTGCAAATCTGCATGGCAACGGCTAAGAAGAAACAAGCAGAGCGTTTGTGAAGGATGATGAAGATGCCTTCTCTCAATCATGAGACCGTGCGCGAAATGATCCGCACCGGCACGCCGGATCGCGTTCTGCGCCTGATCGGCAAGAGCCATCCTGCCGATGTCGCTCCGCTCTTCAGGGACTTGGAACCGGCCGAGGCGCGGCTGCTCTTCGATGTGCTCTTTTCCGCCCGTAAGGCGGCCAAGACTCTTAAAGAGCTTCCTCCCGATCTGCTTCCGGATATCCTCGCCGTAATTGAAGACGAAAAAGTAGCCCGCGTCATATCCCGGGCGGACCCGGATGACGCGGTCACGTTCATCGATAGCTTACCCGAGGAGAGAAGGGAAAAGGTTCTTGGACATGTGGACCCTGAGCGGAGAGCGGGGTTCCACAAAATGATCGGTTATCCGGAGGGCACGGTAGGCAGAATCATGACCACAGACTTGCTCTCGCTCTCGCCGGACACCACGGCGCAGGGTGCCATCGATAAAATCCGCGAAAGAGGGGAGCTGGAGACCTTCTTCTATCTGTACGTCGTGGACGAAGCCGGGAAGCTCACGGGAGTCGTCCCGATTCGCAACCTTGTCGTGGCGCCGCCGGACCGACCTCTCAAGGAGATGATGATCTCCGATCCTATTCGGGCAGAGGTCTCCGTCGATCAAGAAGAAGCCGCTCGTTTGGTGTCCAAATACGATCTCCTCGCGCTGCCCATCGTGGATCACGACGGACGTCTGGCGGGATTGATCACTGTGGACGACGTCATCGACGTTATCGCTGATGAGACCACGGAAGACATGTACAAGATGGCCGGCGTCGGGATCAAAGAGCGGGCGTTTAGTCCGCTTCGGGAATCGGTCGCGCGGAGAGTTCCCTGGCTGGGCTTCAACATGATGTGGGCCTTCGCCGCCGCATCGGTGATCAGCGCGTTCGAAAAGACGATCGGCCAGGTGCCCGCTTTGGCGGTCTTCATGCCGATCATAGCCGGCCAGGCCGGAAACGCGGGCATTCAGACGGCGACCGTGGTCGTCCGCTCCATGGCTCTCGGCGAGATCGAATCGGCTAATCTATCCCAACTGCTGCGAAAGGAATGGGGTTTAGGATTGATCAAAGGCGCCTTGTTCGGCTTTGTCTTGGGCATGGTAGCTTGGGTATGGAAAGGAAATGCAACCCTGGGCCTGGTAGCAGGCCTGGCCATGTTTCTCAATATGCTCGTGGCGGCGACGGGCGGCGTCCTCGTGCCGACCGCGCTGCGAAGGCTCGGCTTCGACCCCGCGACGGTCGCCGGCGTCTTCGACACGATGCTCACCGATTTTATGGGATTTTTTATCTTCTTGGGCCTCGCGACGCTCCTCATTCACTTCCTGACTTAATCCTCCGCTTCAGGGACCAGAGCCGAAGGCGCCGGACTCTTTCTCAAGATAAAGACCAGGCCGCCGATCAGACTATCCAGCGCGATGATGATAAACCAGAGCAGGCTGAAGGCGATGGCCTTCTCCGAGCTGACGCCGATCCGGAGGAGCAGGAACAGGTAGCCCCCCTCGCGCAGGCCGATGCCGTTCAGGCTGATCGGCAGCGCGCTGAATGTGCCCACCAGCGGATAGATGATCAACCCATACGACCACGGAATCTCGACTTCCAGGGCATGGCCGATCAACACCTGCATCCATGATTGCAAAATGTGGACGATCAGAGAGAGGAGCATGGTCTGGACGATGACGTGCCAGCGGCCCCGGTAAGCCTGGAGCGCAAGGCGCAAATTTTTCCAAACGGGACCTTCCCTGCTGCGCAGCAGGAGGCTGAAGAGCGGAAGCGAGACACAGCCCAGCAAAAATCCCAGCGCGACGGCGAAGGTCAGGTAACGGATCGCCGACGGAAGCGAGTAGCCGGGAAAAACCGCTACCGCCACAGCCCCGATCCATATCAGGACCGCCATGCCTACGGCCCGATCCGTAATCACGGAAATCGTGGCCAAGGCCATTGAGCCCGCGCGGCCGCCTTCCTTTTCCTTGCTGCCGTCACGGGCGAGATAAAAAATCCGTCCCAAGTCTCCGCCCACGGTGCTCGGCGTAAACAAACTGAAGAACATGCCGATAAAATAATATACGGCGAAGTCCTTCCAGGGGTTTTGGAATCCCAGAGCTCGCGCGAGCAGCGTCCACCGGACCGAGCTGATGAGCTGCCCGAAAAGGTAGATCACGAGCGCGATGGCGATATAGGAAAGGCGGACGGACGAGAGCGCGCGCAAAAAATGGAAAAGGTCAACCCGGGAGAGAAAGAAGGAAAGCAGGCCGAGGCTCACAATGGCCTTGAGGAGGGTCATGAGAGTGGAGCGTTTCATGGCTTCTTCGGTCCCTCTTTGGCGAAGCTTTCCTCAGAGCGCACTTTGACTCCGCTCCGCCGCAGCCAATGGGTAAAAATCCCCTCGCCGCGCGTCAGCTTTCCGTCGCGATAGACTTTCCCAACCCCGCATGAGGGACTCTTCTCCTTAAGGATAGCTTCGCTGGCCTGCAGCGAAATGGCCCGGCGCAACGCTTTCGTCACTCCCTTGATGAGGCTGGCCGTTCGATCTCTCCCGCGGCTGTCTGTGATCGTGGCCTTGCCCTCGGCCAGCTGCTTCGCCCCGCCGCCGTGAAACTCGACCGCAGGCCGGGGAACTCCCCAGCCCGCAAGTCTCTCCGGACAGACGGCGAGGTATTTTTTTCCGCGCAGGAAACGGGCCACTCCCGGATGCGCCCTGTCTTCGCCGTTATACCGGCAGCGCTCGCCGACGAGGCAGGCCGAGACGATGATGGAAGCCTTCTTCATCCCTTTAAAGGAGGGTGGACCAGCGCCTCGTCTTCGTCCTTTTTCACGCGCTCGACGAAAACCTTGCGCCCGGCCACGCGGAGCCTCCCCTCTGAGTAGAGCTGAATCGCCCTGGGATAGATGCGATGCTCTTGCTGCAGGATCCTGGCGGAGAGGGATTCCTCGGTATCATCGGGAAAGGTTGGCACGACGGCCTGGATGATGATCGGGCCCTGATCGCATTCTTCGTTGACGAAGTGGACCGTGCAGCCCGCGAAGCGGACACCGTAGTCCGCGGCCTGTTTTTGCCCGTGCAGCCCGCCAAAGGACGGGAGCAATGACGGGTGGATATTCATGATCCGGTTGG
>JAHFAP010000264.1 GCA_023250495.1 Deltaproteobacteria bacterium
GATCAAGATTTACGGGCTCGGGGGCGAGATCGGGATACCTAAAGATGAAATCCAGTCCATCCTCCGAGCCGGGGAAGGCGAAGGGCGTGGCCTGGACCTCCGTGGCGCGGAGAGCCCTCAAGGCGGATCGAGAGAGCTTAGCCAGGAGGGACAGAAACTATCCGGCCAGCCCCAAGAGATCCCCACGCCCGAGGAAAAGTCAGCCGAGGGCCGAGCCAAAGAGGAAAAGGAATACCAGAGAAGGGCTCAAGAGATCACGGAGCAGCTCAAAGCGGCTAAAGACCGTTATCTTTCCGCCGCCAGGGGAAGTAGCTCACCCGAGCCGACGCTGCTCAATAGCGACGAGGCTATCCGGGCACGGACAGATGATCTCAGTTCGAGGCTACGGGACGCCCAGCATAATCCGGCAGGGCCGAGCGACGCCGGCGGGGTGAAGCTGTCAACGCCGTCGCCTTTTACCGGGGCTCCTCCGACCACCACGGAGCTTCGCCCCGGTGAGATCATTCCAACTGTCAACCCGCCGCCTCCGGCCTACTCCGACAAAGAGCGAGAGCTCAGCGATTTACGGAACCGAATGAATCAGCTCGTGAACGAGCGCGAGAAATTGATCGAAGAGATGAAAAAAAAGAACCTCGAGACCGGCAACCTCTTCCTGGAGTGAAGTTACAGCATCACAGGGCCTCTACCGCCGCCCGCAGCCCCAGCAGATAACTACTCACGCCAAAGCCGGTGATCTGACCAACCACGGCCTCCGCAATTAGAGACCGCTTGCGGAATTCCTCTCGCTTATAGATGTTGGATAGGTGCACTTCGATCGCCGGGATGCCCGCAGCGGTCAAGGCGTCTCTTAAAGCCACACTCGAATGTGTGTAGGCGGCCGCGTTGATCACCAGAGCCGCGAATTTCTTAGGCGCCTGCTGAATCCAATCAACCAACTCGCCCTCACTATTGGATTGTCGAATCTCTACCTCAACTCCGAGTTCTCGGGCCAGGGCTAGGATCCTTCGGTTTATCTGTTCCAGCGTCAGCCGCCCATAGATCTCGGGCTGCCTTTTGCCCAAGAGGTTCAGATTGGGCCCGTGAAGCACCAGAATTTTTCTTTTTTTTGCCATTTACGATCCTCTTTGATGCTGCTGCAACCAGCGCTCCCACGCTTCGAGTTCGCGCGCCACTCTTTCGCTACTTGCCCCGCGCGAACCCTCTCGCTCGACGCTGGCCTTAAGCCGCGTGATCTCGTCACACAGCTCGCTCTTCTCCGGCGCGGCCTGAAAGAGCTGGCGATAGAGCTCCAGCGCCTCCAAAAGATAGCCTTGTTGGGCAAGCAGCCTGGCCATGCTCTCGGTTGCAAAGGCCGGAGCCTGCCATAATTTCCCTCCGTCACGGAGCTGCTCGAGGGCGGCGACAATCGATCGTAATTCTCTATCAGTTACAATCCGTCCCAGATCACGAAGCCCCTCAACCGCCTGAGGCACGCTGCCCAGTTCGTAGAGGAGCCGGCTGCGCAGCAGGAGCGCCCGCGGGTGGTTCGGCCTTTCTTTCAAAAACTGCCCCAGGGTTTCCAGGGCCTCGTGGATATGTCCTTCCCGACGCATAGTCTCAGCCCGATCCACAAAGCCCGGCAAATCAGAACTCCGCACCACTCTACCTCTCAATCCAATCTAGGGCGCCAGCTTGGCAACGATTTCCGCCGGCGAGAGCCAATGAAACTGGGTCTTCCCAATCCCAGCGCACAGAACGAACTTGATCTTGCCGCCCGCCGACTTCTTATCCACCTCCATGCGCTTGACCAGCTCCTGAGGCTCGACATGATCTGGAATCTCCGTTGGCAGCCCCGCCCTGGAGACGAGCCGGCGAATGCGCTCAAAACTCTCCTGATCGCAATAGCCCTGCCGCACCGAGATAGACGCGGCCTGGACCATGCCGATCGCCACTGCCTCGCCGTGGAGAAACTCCTCATAGCCGGTCAGAGATTCGAGCGCGTGTCCGACGGTGTGGCCAAAGTTGAGGACCGAACGGTAATCGCTCTCGCGCTCATCCGCCTCCACGACCTTTGCCTTGATCGCGCAGGAGACGGCGATCACTTCCACCAGCGGCTCCCGCTCCAGCGCCAGGAGGCTTTCCAGCTTCTCCTCCACGAAAGCAAAGAGACCGGGGTCAGCGATGATCCCGTACTTAATGACTTCTGCCAGCCCCGCCACCAACTCCCTTCGCGGCAGCGACCGAAGCGCCGCCACGTCGATCAGCACCAGCCGCGGCTGGTGAAAGGCCCCGATGAGATTTTTCCCTTCCCTGTGATTCACGCCGGTTTTGCCTCCGACGCTCGAGTCCACCTGCGCGAGCAGGGTCGTGGGAACCTGAACGTAGGCTATACCGCGGAGAAAAGTGGCAGCGGCAAAGCCGGTCAGGTCGCCGATGACTCCACCGCCCAAAGCGATCAGAGAGGAGCTGCGCTCGAACCTTTCGCTCACGAGACGGTCGTAAATGGCCGAAACTGAATCGCGGCTTTTGTGCTCCTCGCCTTCCGGCAAAAACACGGTGGAGACTCCAAATCCGGAGCGGCGGAGCGACTCCTCCACGGGTTTAAGGTAGAGCCCAGCTACCTTCGCGTCGGTAACGATCCCGACTTTTTCCCCTAGGCCAGCCTGCCGCATCAACTTTCCAATCTCCGCGAGGATATCTTCCCCCACGTAAATCGGATAGGAACGATCACCAAGGTTGACTGTTATTGGGCGCATCTGTCAGGCTTGAGACTGAACGACTTGCATGATTCTTTCCACCACGTCTTCCACAGACAAGCTATCCGTATCGATGCTCGCATGGGCCTGCGCATAGCTCTTTTCTCGCCGGCTCAACAGCTCCTCGATGCGTCTCTTCCCGTCGCCGCCTTCGAGAAGAGGCCGCCCGCTCCCTCCGCCGGATCTCCGCAGCAGCGTCTGCGGCGTCGCCGTAAGATAGATCAGCAGGCTCTTTTCTTTAAGCAAGCGGAGATTCTCCTCATCCAGCACCGCCCCCCCACCCGTGGCAATCACCTGACGCTCCTGGCGCAGGATCTCATTGAGTTTCTGCTTCTCCAATTCGCGAAAGAAGGCTTCACCCTTGCGCTTAAAGATCTCTTGCACCTTCATCCCGGCTGTCTCTTCTATCGCCCGATCGAGATCGACAAAGCGCCACTCCAGCCTGCGCGCGAGCCTGCGGCCCACAACGGTCTTGCCTACCGCCATGAATCCGGTGAGAGCGATATTTCCTATGCCGCTGGAGAGCAAGGTGTCAGAACTGCTTGATCTGCTCCAGGTAGCCTTCGTAGTTGCGCGTGATCTCATGGAGGGAGTCACCGCCGAACTTTTCCAGGAAGGCAACTGTGAGCTCAAAGGCCACCACTGCCTCTCCCACGACGGCAGCGGCCGGGGCGGAACAGACATCCGAGCGTTCCACGGAAGCGTCCGCGGCCTGTTTCGATCTCATATCCACGGACTTGAGCGGGCTCATCAGGGTGGAGATCGGTTTCATGGCGCAGCGCACGACCAGGGGCGCGCCGTTGGACATCCCCCCCTCAGTTCCTCCGGAATTGTTGCTGCCACGGTAAAAACCGGTCGGAACAATCCTGGGCGTGCCCTCGGTAACCATCTTCTTAGGGTCGAAGAAGATCTCATCGTGGACTTGGGAGCCGCGCCGCCGAGCCATCTCAAAGCCCAGACCGATCTCAACTCCCTTGATCGCCTGAATGCTCATCAGAGCCAGGGCCAGCCGGCCATCGAGTTTTCGGTCCCATTGAGTATGGCTGCCGAGTCCCGGTGGAAGGCCGAGGACCACGACCTCGAAGACGCCTCCCAAAGTGTCGCCCTTGTTTTTGCAGTCGTCGATCAGGGCGATCATCCTCTCCTCGGCATCCTTGTCTGCGACCCTCACCGGCGACTCCTCGGCGCGGGCATAGGCCTCTTCATAGATTAGGCTGTCGCTCTTCGCCTCGATGTTTCCCAGCGAGCGAATGTAAGCCATTACGTGTATTCCGAAAGGGGCGAGGAGCTGCTTGCAAAATGATCCGACTGCCGTGCGCGACACCGTGTCGCGCGCGCTGGCCCGCTCGAGAACATTGCGGATATCGGAGTGGTGATACTTGAGAACTCCAGTAAGGTCGGCGTGGCCGGGACGAGGCTTGGTTACAGCGATTTTTTCATCGCGGTCCTCGGCTGCCGGGGACATTTTCTTGGTCCAATTTTTCCAGTCGCGGTTCTCGATCCCAAGCGCCACGGGCGAACCCAGAGTCTCCCCCCAGCGGATGCCCGAGCGAAT
>JAHFAP010000071.1:0-10789 GCA_023250495.1 Deltaproteobacteria bacterium
GTAGCCGCAGCCCGAAAGAAGCAACAAGACAGTTATCGTTACAGCAGCGAACAGATTGTGTCTCATATTGAACCAAAGCTCCTCGCACCCTGTATCGCAGAGGGAGAAATTCTTGTCAAGCCTGCTCGCGCGTTGACTTTGTGAGCGATTTCGTCTACAAACATCATCTAAGGAAAGTTACAACGATGGCTTATGCGGTTGTCAAAACTGGGGGAAAGCAGTACCGGGTGGCGCCGGGGGATGTGGTGCGCGTGGAGCGGCTGGAGGGGCAGGTCGGCGAAAAGATCGCGCTCGGCGAGGTGTTGTTTGTCGGCGGCAACGGCGAGGTGAAGATCGGAACTCCGATGCTTCCGGATATTAAGGTCACTGCGGAGATAGTCGATCAGGGGCGGGCCAAGAAGATCATTGTCTTCAAGAAGAAACGGCGAAAGGGTTACAGCCGGCAGCGCGGCCATCGGCAGAGCCTGACCACGCTGAAGATCGTGGAGATTCAAGGTTAATTGAAGGAGTCACCATATGGCGCATAAGAAAGCCGGAGGGAGCACGCGCAACGGGAGAGATAGTCAAGGCCAGAGGCGAGGGGTTAAAGTGTTTGGCGGGGAGAAAGTGCGTGCGGGAAATATCCTCATCCGCCAGCTCGGGACGCGCATCCACCCGGGAAGAAACGTTGGCATGGGCCGGGACTTCACCATCTTCGCGAAGATCGACGGTGTAGTCTCTTACGAGCGCATGGATAAAGAGCGAAAGCGGGTGAGCGTGCTGCCGGCGTGACGGCAGCGTTGCTCAGAGAAAAGCCCCTTTCGGGGCTTTTTTTTTGCCTGGAGAAGGGGGATGATGCCATTGATGAGGCAGCCGAGAACGGCGCTTTCCCGTCTGGGAGCCTCTTTCAGGTCCGATGCAATACTTCCGGCTTACGCTCGCCGTCGGTGTTTAGAAACTCCAGGAGCACGCTTGAATCTCCGCGTCCGGTGCATCGGCCCTTCAAGATACCTCCAGACGGGCGGGAATGAGATTTTTTGGGCTTCGGTTCAGCGTCATGAAGTTCATCGACGAAGTTAGAATAGAGGTCGAAGCCGGCGATGGCGGGCGGGGATGTATGAGCTTTCGCCGGGAGAAGTTCGTTCCGCGCGGCGGGCCGGATGGGGGCGATGGCGGGGATGGAGGCGATGTGGTGGTGGTTGCGGATGCGCAGCTCGCCACGCTGTTGGACCTACGCTACCAGAGGCTCTATCGCGCCGGCAGAGGGGAGCATGGCCGGGGAAAAGACCAGCACGGAAAAAGGGGCGAGGACAGAATCATCGCTGTTCCAGTCGGAACGATCATTCGCGACGCGCACAGTGGTGAGCTCCTGGCAGATCTCAGCATGTCGGGGGAGCGCGTGGTGGTTGCGCAGGGAGGCAAGGGTGGGAGAGGAAACGCGCGCTTTGTCTCTTCCACGAATCGGAGCCCGCGCAAGGTTCAGCCCGGTCTTCCAGGCGAAGAGCGCGAGCTCGATGTCGAGCTTAGGCTGCTGGCCGATGTGGGAATCATCGGCCTGCCGAATGCCGGCAAGTCCACCCTGATCGCCGCCATCTCCGCGGCGCGGCCGAAGATCGCCGACTATCCATTCACGACGCTGGTTCCGAATTTGGGTGTGGTGAGCTACGGAGAAGGGAAAAGTTTTGTGGTGGCCGATATTCCAGGGCTGATCGAGGGGGCCCATCGAGGGGAAGGGCTCGGCCATAAGTTCCTCAAGCACGTGAGTCGGACCAGCCTGCTGATCCATCTCCTGGACGCGTCGCTCATTCGGGAAGAGGACGCGCTGGCGGATTGGCGCGCGATCAATCAAGAGCTCGAACTCTTCGACCCGGCGCTGGCGGCGAAGCCGCAAATCGTGGTCGCGAACAAGATCGACCTGCCGGAGGCGAGGGAGAAGATCGGACTCTTAGCGGGGCTCTTTGCGCCGATGTCGCTTCCAATCTGCGCGATCTCCGCGGCGACGCATGAAGGACTGCGCGAGCTTACGATGTTAATCGCGACCGAGTTGGGAAAGGCTAAAGGCGGAAGGGATGACGAGCGTGTCGCAGCAGGAATTTAAGAAGCGGATCCTGCGTCGCTGCCGCCGCGTCGTCGTCAAGATCGGCAGTCAGGTTCTCTCGTCGCCTGATGGCATCGAGGAAGGAAGGATCAAGGGATTGGTGCGGGATCTAGCCGAGCTGCACGAGCAGGGCAAAGAGCTCGTTGTGGTCAGCTCCGGGGCCGTGGCTTCGGGGATGACGCGGCTCGGGCTCAAGGACAAGCCGAAGACCATTCCGCAGAAGCAGGCGCTCGCGGCCGTGGGGCAGATCAAGCTCATGGCTCTCTACGAAAGATGTTTTTCGCGCTTCGACAAGAGCGTGGCCCAGGTGCTGCTGACCCATGAGGATCTCGCCGACCGCCGCCGCTATCTCAACGCCAAGCACACGCTGCAGACTCTGCTCGATCTTTCGCTCATTCCGGTCGTCAACGAGAACGACACGGTCGCCGTCGAAGAGATGAAGTTCGGCGACAACGACCATCTCTCCGCGCTGGTGGCCACGCTGCTCGAAGCCGACCTGCTGGTCATGCTCAGCGACGTTGCCGGCGTGTATGATCGCGACCCTCGGCTCGACGAGGCCGCGGAGTTGATCTCCGTGATCGAGAATATTAAAACAGTGAGGACGAAGCTCAGCGGCAAGAGCCAGAGCTTGTACGGGACCGGCGGCATCGCCTCGAAGATCAGCGCGGCGGAGGAGGCCGCCGCCGCCGGGATTCCCACGCTGATTGCGAGCGGGCTGGAGGCCGGGATTCTTCGGAAGATCTTCGATCCGGAGCAGGAGAGCGGCACGTGCATCGTTCCGGAAGAAAATCGTCTTGCCAGCCGCAAGCACTGGATTGCCTACAATCTCAAGCCAACGGGCGAGATCGTGGTCGATGAGGGGGCCGTTGAGGCGCTGGTCCACAAGGGAAGGAGCCTTCTCCCGTCGGGCCTGAGAAAGGTCCACGGATCGTTTGGTGTCGGCGAATGCGTGCGCTGTCTCGACCTTCAGGGGCGGGAGTTCGCCCGGGGGTTGGTCAACTACAGCGCCCAGGAGCTTGAGCAGATCAAAGGATTGCATACCAGCAAGATCGAGAAGGTTCTGGGGTACAAGGCCTACGATGAGATCATCCATCGCGATGACTTGGTGCTTTTATAGCCGTCAGCGGTCAGCCGTCAGCGCTCAGCTTTTGCTGATAGCTGATTGCTGAAAGCTGAGGGATGAGATCGGAGAGGGAGAATGTCACTCAAAAACGAAGCGCTCCTGTTAGGACAAAAGGCGAAAGAGGCGTCGCGCCGGCTAGCACGGCTCTCGGCGGATGAAAAAAACCAGGCATTGTTGGGAATGGCGGAGGGGATCGAGCGGCAGAGCGAGTTCCTTCTGAAAGAGAACAAGAAAGACCTGGATCTCGCCCGCAAGGCCGGGCTTTCAGGGGCACTGCTGGACCGCATCGCGCTGAATCCCAGCCGCATCCAGGCGATGGCCAGGGGGTTGAGAGAAATCGCGGCGCTCCCCGATCCGGTGGGCGAGATCGTCAAGATGTGGCGGCGGCCAAACGGGCTGCAAGTGGGAAGGATGCGCATTCCGCTCGGAGTGATCGTGATCATCTACGAGGCGAGGCCCAACGTGACCGCCGACGCCGCGGCTCTCTGCGTGAAATCCGGCAATGCCGTCATCCTGCGCGGCGGCACCGAGGCCCATTTTTCCAACCGGGCCATCGGCGCGATCCTCCAGCAGGCGTGCGCCGCCGCGTCGGTGCCGCAAGAAGCGGTTCAAGTGGCGGAGTCAAAAGATCGGGGCCTGGTTCATGAGCTGCTTCAACTCGAAGAGCATATCGACCTGGCTATCCCGCGCGGCGGCGAGGAGCTGATCCGCGCCGTGGCGGAGAACTCGCGCATCCCCGTCATCAAACACTACAAGGGCGTGTGCCACGTCTACGTCGACGACGAGGCCGCTTTCGAAATGGCGGAGCGGATCTGCATGAACGCCAAGGTGCAGCGGCCGGCTGTATGCAACGCGATGGAGACGCTACTGGTGCACGAAGGAATCGCTCAGACTTTCCTGCCTTCCATGATCGCCAAATTCCAGGCGGCGGGCGTGGAAGTGCGCGGCTGTAAGAGGACACGCGCCTTGGCGTCTGGAGTCAAGCCGGCTAGCGAGGACGATTGGACGACGGAATATCTCGATCTGATCCTCTCGGTGCGGGTAGTGAAAAATATGGACGGCGCGATCGATCACATCGAGCGGTACGGATCTCAGCACACCGAAACGATCGTGACCTCCGACTACCGCAAGGCCAGGGAGTTCCTCGACCGCGTCAATTCCTCCGTCGTTCTGGTCAACGCATCGACCCGATTCAACGATGGTGGGGAGCTGGGGCTCGGGGCGGAGATGGGGATCAGCACGAGCAAGATCCACGCCTTCGGTCCGATGGGGTTGGAAGAGTTGACCACCACCAAGTTCATTGTCTTCGGCGACGGGCAGATCCGCGAATGAACAGGCCGCTGAAAAAAGCTCATCTACCGTTAGCCCGCCTGGGAGTCTCTCTCCGGTCCGATGCGATACGCCTGTCTTACGCTCAACGGATTGCTGAGAGTAGCCGTGAAGTACGCTTGATTCTTCTCGTCCCACGCATCGGCCCTTCGAGATACCCCCAGGCGGGCGGTGATCATAGCTGCGCTCGACCCACATGAAGATCGGTCTTTTCGGCGGCACCTTCGACCCGATCCACTGGGGCCACCTGCGCAGCGCCGAGGAGGTTCGAGAGGCATTTCACCTGGACCGGGTTCTGTTCATCCCGGCCTCCGTGCCGCCGCACAAGCAGAGGCAAGACGCGACCGCTGCGCTCGACCGCCTCAAGATGGTGCGGCTGGCGATCGCGAAGAATCCCGGATTTGCCGTCTCCGACGTGGAGATCTTACGCCCTGGGAAGTCCTACTCCCTTGATACTCTGCGCGACTTCGCGCGGCAGCGGCGCAACGACTCGCTCTATTTCATTCTCGGCGTGGACGCGTTTCGCGAGATCGGCTCGTGGAAGGATTTCCAAGAGATCTTTCCGCTCTGCCATATGATCGTGACCTCCAGGCCCGGATGCGGAGACTTGCTCAAGCTCGGCGATATTCCCGTTGCGGCCCGAAAGCTGTTTTGTTATGATCCCCAAAAAAAGGCATACCGCCATACGAGCGGCACCCGTCTTCATTTTCTCAAGCTGACTGACATTGCCATCTCAGCCTCCGAGATTCGGGCTCGCGTGAAGGCAGGAAAGTCCATCCGCTATCTGGTTCCGTCAGGGGTTGAGGCCTACATCAAAAGAAGAGGCTTGTATCGAAGCGCCAGGAGGGGCGAATAACGACTTCGACGGGGATTGACTCCCGGGAGAAGGCCCTGCTCCTCAGCCGCTTCGCTCTGGAGAAGAAGGCCTACGATCTGATCCTGATGGAGGTTCGTGAGATCACCTCCATCGCCGATTATTTTATCATCTGCTCCGGTCGCTCCGACCGGCAGGTGCAGAGCATCGCGCAGGGGATCGAAGAAAATCTGGGGCGAATGGGAGTTCGTCCCCAGTCGGTCGAGGGCGCCGGCAGGGGTCAGTGGGCGCTAATGGATTTTTCGGACGTCATCGTCCATATCTTCTATCAACCTGTGCGCGAGTTTTACGATCTTGAAGGGCTTTGGGCCGATGCTCCTCGAGTGGAGCTGCCCGAGCCCTATGCGACACTCGCGAGTCAATTCCGCATCAGGGGCGAGCAACACCCTTGAGCTTGGGCCGACCGAAGACCGCTCAGGACGCGACCTAAATTAAATCTTTTGAGAAAGGATCAGACTTCTTGCGCGATCAACGTCCTCTGGTTCTTATCGTCCTCGACGGTTGGGGCATCAATCCGCGCCGGGAAGGGAACGCCATCGCGCAGGCATCCACGCCCAACATGGACGCCCTGGCCCGCTCGTATCCCTCGACGCAGATCTCTATCTCCGGGCTGGATGTCGGGCTGCCTGACGGTCAGATGGGCAACTCCGAGGTCGGTCACATGCACCTCGGCGCGGGCCGCGTCATCTACCAGGATCTTACGCTGATTCATCGCGCGATCGACGACAGGAGTTTTTTTTCCGCCCCGGTCTTTTACCGGGCCCTGCAGGCGGTGAAAAAGAGCGGCGGAAGGCTCCACCTCATGGGGCTGCTCGGAGACGGCGGCGTTCATAGCCACCAGCGCCACCTCGAGGCGTTGATCGAGTTGGCGAGCGCTGAAAAGGTCAAGGCGACCTACCTCCATCTGTTTTTGGACGGCCGCGATACTGCTCCGACGAGCGCCGAGCGCTTTCTGCGCGAGCTGTCGGAGCAGCTTAAGGCCTATCCAGAGGTCAAGATTGCGACCCTGGGAGGCCGCTACTACGGCATGGACCGGGACAAGCGCTGGGAGCGGACGGAGAAGGCCTATCTGGCGATCACTGAAGGCGCGGGAGTACGGGCGCGCTCCGTCGACGAGGCGATTCGCAAGAGCTATCAGAATGGAGTCACGGATGAGTTTGTCCTGCCCACGGTGATCGACTCCTCAACGCCTGAGGGCCTGATCCGGGACGGAGATGCGGTGATTTTCTTTAACTTCAGGGCCGACCGGGCCCGGCAAATGACTCGCGCTTTGACGGAGAAGGATTTCAAAGAATTTCGCCGCGACCGGATGATCTCGTTCTCCGCGTTCGTCACCATGACGGAATACGACAAGAGCTTCGGCCTTCCGGCAGCCTTCCCGCCCCGCAATCTCAAAAACATTCTGGGCGAGATCGCGAGCCGGAACGGCATCCAGCAACTGCGGATCGCCGAGACGGAGAAATACGCTCATGTCACCTACTTCTTCAACGGCGGCGAGGAGAAAAAATTTCCCCTCGAAGATCGGATCCTGATTCCCTCCGTGAAAGATGTTCCCACTTACGACCGCAAGCCGGCGATGAGCGCTTACGAAATTACCGGGTCGCTGCTCGAGCAGATCGAGGCGAAGCGCCACGGTCTGGTGATCCTGAACTACGCGAACGCCGACATGGTGGGCCATACGGGCAACTTCGAGGCCACGGTGCGCGCCTGCGAGGTCGTGGATGAATGCATCGGCAAAGTGGTCGAGGCGACCTTACGCCACAAGCAGCGGGTGATCATCACCGCCGACCACGGCAACGCGGAGCAGATGATCCACTACGAGACCGGCGAGATCCATACGGCGCACACTTCCAACCCGGTGCCCGTCATAGTCGTAGATGACCTGCTGAAATCTCGCAGCCTCAGCCCGGGAAAGGCGATCGACGTCGCGCCGACGATATTGAGAATGTTAGGGATTCCTCAGCCTTCTGAGATGGCCGGACATTTCCTAATAAGGGAATGATGAATTCTTAATTTTGAATTGAATTCAAAACTCATAACTCAACATTCAAAATTCAGCAACGTCCGCTTCGGACGATTGCTGGATTGGCTCTATCCTCCCCGCTGTCGCTTCTGTGGGGATTCTATCCTCGGTCGCGACGATTGTTTCTGCTTCCGCTGCGGGGAGCGAATCCGTCTGGTCACTCATCCGCTCTGCAGCGCCTGCGGCCGGCCGTTTCTTGACACGGGCGGAGACGACCATTTGTGCGGGAGCTGTCTCGTCCGCCGGCCCCATTTTGTTCGCGCGCGCGCCTGGGCCTGTTATCCCACCGAGGATGGCGACGACCATCCGCTGCGCGAAGTCGTGCAGCGATTCAAATACGGCCGCAAGGTCTCGTTGGGAAAGCCGCTGGGCCGGCTGATGGCGATCGGTTGTCGCGGCTCTCTTCCGGAGCGCAATCTCAATCTCATCGTCCCTGTGCCGCTGCATCCGAAGAGGCTGCGCTGGCGGGGCTTCAATCAGTCGGCTATCCTCGCCCGCGAGGTCAGCAGTCAGTGGAACCTGCCCATCGATCCTTTTGTCCTTTTGAGATCACGGGAGACGCCGCCTCAGACGCAGCTTGCCGAGGAGGAGCGGAGAAGGAACGTGCGGCGCGCTTTTTCACTCAATCCCGAGAAATCCATCGAAGGAAAGACCATCCTGCTCATCGACGACGTCTATACCTCAGGGGCTACGGTCAACGAGTGCAGCCGTGCGCTGATGCGCGGCGGCGCCAGGGAAGTCTATGTCCTGACGTTGGCGAGGACGGTTTAGACGACCCTCACCCTTCCCTCTCCCTGGAAGGGAGAGGATTAAAGGTGAGGGTTTGAAGGTTGAAGGGTTCATGGCGACAGAGGATCAAAAGCACTGGGATGAGAAACATGCCGGCGGGCATGGTGAAGAGGCGCACTCGCCGTTTCTGGAAGAGATATTCTATAAGGGCTCGTGGAGTATTCCCCCTGGCAGGGCTCTCGATATCGCCACGGGTAGGGGCCGGAACGCCTTCTTCCTGGCGGAAAGAGGCTTCCGTGTGGACGCGATGGATATCTCTCAAGTGGCCTTACAGGAGGCCGGGAAGGTGGCGGAAGCGAAGGGGCTGACTATAAACTTTATCCAAGCGGATCTGGAACAGGCCGCTCTGCCGGAGATGACCTACGACCTGATCATCAACTGCAACTTTCTCGAGCGCTCGCTCATCCCCAAGATGAAGAGCGCGCTCAAGCTCGGCGGCCACATCATCTTCGAGTCTTACCTTGTTGACCAACGGGTTCTCGGCCATCCGCGAAATCCAGCCTACCTCCTCGGCCACAACGAGCTGCTGGATCTCTTCCGCGACTTCCGGATTCTCTACTACCGGGAAGGGAAATTTGTGGAGAGCGGAAAGGCAGCCTATCGCGCCAGGCTATTTGGGCAGAAGGTGCGGTGAACGACTGGTCTTAGCTGTCCAACTCGGGCTTAGGCAGGATGGCGTAGGGGATGCCGTCTTCGTCGAGCTCTTCGCGGTCTTGCTGAGTCGCGGTGCCGTGGATTGATCTCTTCTTGCTCCGACCGTCGAAGATCGCGCGCGCCTCTTCGGCGAAGCGGGGACCCACGTCTTCGAATTTCTCGCGAACGTAATGGTTGAGCCGGATGAGCATCTCCTTCGCTTCCGCATCGGAAAGAGCGGGAGGGGTGGCCTTGGGGCTCTCGGGGCGACGCTGGTCTATTTCCTTCTTGACGTGCACCGCGCAGGCGTGGGGCAATTTCTCAACGTCCGTGGTGCTGCACGTGGGGCAGGAGATGAGACCTTGCGCCGCCTGCTCCTGGTAGCCTTCAAAGCTCGGGAACCAGCCCTCGAACCTATGGTTTCTCTCGCAAATCAGGTCGTAAACCACCATCGGACGTTGCCTCTACTTATATCTAAGTTCGACCGGCGCATTTGTCAACTCCCTGAGCTCTTCCCGTAGTGGTTCGTTGTGCAGAGATCCTTCACTTCGTTCAGGATGACAATTCTCGCCAGTGTCATTCTGAGCGCAGCGAAGAATCTCTATTCCTTGACGGCCCGAGATGTTACAATCGCCGGTGCATGAGTGATCAGCTAACAGTTAAAATCATCCGCGCGATCAAGGAAGTGCGCCGGGAAAAGTGGGATCGGCTGCTCGATCATGACTCGCCTTTCATGAAGTGGGACTGGTTGGACGCCCTGGAACGGACTGGCTGCGTCGAGGAGGAGACGGGTTGGCTGCCGCACCATCTCATGGTCGAGCGCGATGGCGAGATCGTCGGCGCCTGCCCCATGTATCTCAAGCTCCACAGCATGGGTGAGTTCGTCTTTGACTACGAGTGGGCGGAGCTCGCCCATCGCCTCGGGATCAGGTACTATCCGAAGATCCTCGTAGGCGTGCCCTTCACGCCGGTGACGGGCGCGCGCTTTCTTACGGCCAAGGGGGCGGACAGGCAAAGCCTGCTCCAGCTCATGGGGCGGGCGCTGACGGAAGTTGCGAAGGACAACAAGATTTCATCGGTCCACGTCAACTTTTGCCTGGAAGACGAAGCGCGCGCATTGAGCGAGGTTGGCTTTCTTCGGCGGATCGGCCTCCAGTTCCACTGGGCGAATCGCGGCTTCGCCTCGTTCGACGATTACCTCGGCTCCTTTCGCAGCGACCGGCGCAACAAGATCAAGCGCGAGCGGCGCGAGCTGGTGGAGCGGGGCATCGCCGTCCGCGCCGTCGAAGGGGATCAGTTGACGTCCGACCATCTGCGCACCATGTTTCTGCTATACAAAACGCACGTTGACAACCTTTATTACGGCCGCCAATATCTCACACAGGAGTTTTTCGAAGAGATGTCGCGCCGCTTCGCGCCGCACATCTGCTTGATTTTCGCGGAGCGGGACTCGCGCGTGATCGCAGGGACGTTCAACGTGCAGGGGGCTTCGGCGCTGTACGGCCGTTACTGGGGCGCGTTCGAAGAGGAGCGTTTTCTTCACTTCAACGTCTGCTACTACGCGGCCATCGAGCAGTGCATACGGAGAGGGCTTCAGCGCTTCGAGGCCGGCGCCGGCGGCAGCTTCAAACAGCTCCGGGGGCTGGAGCCACAGCCGACCAGGAGCATGCACTACATCGTTGACCAGAAATTCAGCCGGGCTGTGGAGCGGCATCTGCACGAGGAAAGAGAGATGATTCTGCGCAAACAGTCAGCTTTACTTGAAAACAGTCAGCTCAAAAAGGTTTGAAAGGTTTAAGGGGTTAAGGGATTAAGGGTTTCAGGGTTTCAGAGTTTTCGGAACCATTCAACCCTTTAACTTTAATCAAGCTGTTGAGCCCGTGATTCCTTGACAGCCATCCTTCTTTCCTTTAACGTTCGTGCTGTCATTTGCCGCGAGGG
>JAHFAP010000071.1:10799-12468 GCA_023250495.1 Deltaproteobacteria bacterium
AGCGGTTTAGGCGGGCCGTGGAGAGGCATCTCAGCCAGGAGAGAGAAGCGGTGCTGCGCAAGCGCTCCGTCCTGCTGGAGAAAAGCCAGCTCAAGAAGGGTTGAGAGTTGAGGGTTGAACCTTAGCGTTTCCTTGACAGCCATCCTTCTTTCCTTTAACGTTCGTGCTGTCATTTGCCGCGAGGGCTGAAAGTTGAAGATTCCGCTTAAGGACATCGCTGAGCCGGTGCTTTTTTTTATCGCGCTTTTGGCTCTTTGGGAGCTGCTTGTCAAACTCGTGCATGTTCCCGCTTTTATCCTCCCGCCGCCCAGGGCTCTCTACAGCGCCTTCACCGCCAAATATTTTATTCTGGGCCGCCATGCGATGATCACGTTTCTCGAGGCGGTGGGCGGCTTCACGCTCTCCTTTGTCCTCGGCGTTGGCTTCGCCGTCAGCGTGGTTTATTCACGCCACCTGCAGAATACCATCTATCCGCTGATCGTCATTCTCTACGCCATGCCGAAGAGCGCCTTCGCCCCTTTAATGGTCATCTGGGTCGGCTATGGGCTCTTTTCCAAGATGGCGATAGCTTTTCTCGTCGCCTTTTTTCCGATCGTGGTCAATACGGTCGTAGGGCTGAAAGAGGTGGAGCCGGAATTGCTGGAATTGGCCCGCATCAACCGGGGCTCCCAGTGGGACGTGTTTAAAAAAATTCGCCTGCCCAATTCGCTGCCCTACATGTTCGCGGGTATCAAAGTCGCGCTGGTTCTTTCGGTCACCGGGGCGATCGTCGCCGAGTTCGTCGCCGCCAACGAGGGGCTCGGCTACCTGGTGCTTCAGGCCAACTACAGCCTGGACACGGCTTTCGCGTTGGTCATTCTGCTCATGCTGGCGCTGCTGTCTCTTGTCCTCATCGTCGCGGTCGAGCTGCTGCAGAGAAAGATGGTTCCGTGGAGCGCGGAGGTGCGGCAGATCGAGGGCTCTTTTTGATTCAGGAGGTGGGATAATGACGCTGACCAAACAAACTTTTCGGATCTGGCGCACGGCAACGCATGTGGCCATTCTTCTCGCGGCGATGGTGACAGCGCTCCATGCTGCGCCAGCGGCTGGCGCCGAAAAACCGGCCGTCATTCAACTCGACTTCATCATCGGCGGGAAGCACGCGCCGTGGTTTGTTGCGACGGAGAAGGGTTTTTATTCCAGGCGCGGGCTGGCGGTCACGATTCAGGCCAGCAAGGGCTCAGCGGATACGGTCCGCGCCATCGCCGCGGGGCTCGCCGACGTCGGCTTCGCGGATTTGGCCACGGCCATCGTGGCCCGCTCCCGGGGGAGTCAGATCCTCGCCGTGGCGCAGCTCGGCTACATTCCGACTACGATCCTCTGGCGCGAGGATACGCCGATCAAGAGCCTGAAGGATCTCGAAGGAAAATCGTGGGCGATCAGTCCCGAGCAGGCGCAATGGTTTCTCATGCCCGCGTTCGCGCGGCTGAACAATATCGATTATAAGTCGATCAAGATCCAGGAGACCGCGCCGGCGCTCCAGCCCGCGGTGCTGGTGGCCAAGAAGGTGGATTTCATCGTGATGTTCCGCGCCTCGAATGACGAGGTAGCTGAGATCGCGGCGACCAAGCAGGGGATCAAGCTCAGGCGTGTCTACATGAAGGACAACGGCCTCAATATTTACGGCAGC
>JAHFAP010000265.1 GCA_023250495.1 Deltaproteobacteria bacterium
AACGGGTCCTTCCATAATATATAGCCCAGGCCGAACACGAGCCCGGCCACGCAGCCGCAAACAATCAGAGTCCTTCCCATTTGATACGCTTTGTCGGGTTGATCGCCTCCCAGATGCTTTGCCGCGAGAGTTTGTCCCGCCACCGCGATGCCATCGATGGTGTCTGAGGACAGAAGAAATAGCTGGAGGGCGATCTCGTGGCTGGAGAGGGAGACCGTGCCCATTCGCGCGACCGTGCCGGTGGTGAAGACCAGGGAAAAACGGAGCGCGCCCGTTCGAATAGCAAGATCGCGGCCGATCCGGGACAGAGAAAGAAATCTTCGCGCGCTGAATTTCCATCGGTTGAGCCTGTATTGAGAACTGTAAGAAGAGAAAAAGAGGATGCCCAAGCAGATGCTCCCGGCGAGGATCTGGCAAATGAGTGTGGCAATGCCGGCGCCTCGAAGGCCCAGGGCGGGGAGGCCGAGCCCTCCGTAGATCAAGAGATAGTCGAGAACCGCGTTGAGTCCGTTGACGATGAAAGCGATCAGCATCGGAGTCCGAGTGTCCTGGATGCCTCGGAGGAAGCCTACTGTGGCAAAGAGGAGAAAGGTGAAAGGGGTTCCGGCGATGCGAATGCGAAAGTAAGTCGAGCCTTGTGCCGTTACGCCCGGCTCGGCGCCCATCAAGAGATATAAGTGCGGCGCGAAGAGAATCCCGAAGATCGACACCACGATTCCTCCCACGGCGGCAAGAAAAAGGGCGTGCAGACATATATCGCCGCATATCTCAGGCTCGTCGGCGCCGCGATGGTAACCCACCAGCGTGGTGGTGCCGAAGATAAGAAACGCAAAGATCCAGTAGATCCCGCCGATGAGAGACGAGGCGATCGCCCGCGCAGCGAGCGGCTCCACTCCCAAGCGGCCGATCATGGCGGTGTCCGCGAGAATGAACACCGGCTCGCTGGCAATCGCGAGCATGGCGGGGACCGCCAAACTGAAGATGTCTCTTAAATGAGAGGCGGAGGGTGACTCGCTATTGCGAGGCGTTGCTGCAGATTCCACTGTGCTGCACGGTTAGGGGAGTCTCTGGGCCGCTTCCGGAGGCGAGCGCCGGGGAAAGATCTCCGGATGGATGATCTCAGCCAGGATCTCCAGCCCGTCGATGAGACGAGGGCCGGAGCGATTGAAGTAGGCGGAGCCGTTGACCGCATAGACTCTGCCGGTTTTTACCGCTGGCAGCCCGCTCCATCCCTCGAGTTGGCGGAGTAGAGGCGCTTCCTTCACGGTCCGCCGCACGTCGAAGCCGCACGGCATGAGGACCAGCACTTCAGGCGCAAACGCCAGCACCGCGTCCCATCCGATCTCCTTCGAAGGTTCTGCCTTTTTTCCCAGCCCGTCTATCCCTCCGGCCAGTTCCACCATCTCAGGCACCCAGTGGCCGGCGTTGTAGATCGGCTCCAACCACTCCAGGCAGGCCACGCGAGGCCGCAGGCCGGAGATCGAGCTCCGCTCGCGCACGCGCTCGATGCGCTGCTTCAAACCGCGCACGAGCACTTCCGCCTCGTTTCTTTTTCTGGTCGCTTCGCCAACCGACTCGATGTCACGCAGCACGTCCGCGAGCTTAGCGGGCGCAAGAGAGATGATCTTCGGCTTGCGCGCCAGGGATCGCGCCGCCTGAATCACCTCGTTGTAATCGACCGCGCAGACGTCGCACAGCTCCTGGGTGAGGATGAAGTCCGGGTCGGCTTCCTGAAAGCTGGGAAGGTCGATGGCGTAGATGCTCTTCTTCGTCCGCAGATGTTCGCGCACAAGCTGGTCGATCTCCCGGCTGCTGTGTTGATCCGGGTCGAACACGCTCCTCACCACGACCCGCCGTCTCTTTGCCTCCGGAGGATAGTCGCATTCGTGCGTGACGCCGACGACTTCGTCGCCGAGTCCCAAAGCGAAAGCGATCTCCGTGGCGCTCGGGAGCAAGGAGCAGATGCGCATACGGCCCTCATTAGCGTAAATGGGCGAATTATGCTAGTCGAAAAGTTCGCTATGGAAAAGCCGGTCAGGCCCTGGGACGTTCTCGCCGAAAAAAACTTCGCGCTTTTCTGGTTCAGCCTGCTGGTTTCAGCTATCGGCAGCCAGTTCACCTCGGTTGCGGTCGCCTGGCAGATCTACGAGCTTACCGACTCGCCTTTTCAGCTCGGACTCACGGGGCTTTTTCGCGCCGTGCCCGTAATCGTCTTCGCATTGACCGGCGGTTGGTTGGCGGACCGCGTGGAGCGGCGCCGGCTTTTGGTCGTCACTCAAGGGCTCTCCCTGCTGCTCTCTTTCAGTCTCGGCCTGCTGACCGACAGCGGCCACATCATGGTGTGGCATATCTACGGGGTCATCTTTGCGGCGAGCGTGCTCAACAGCTTTGACATCCCGGCCCGCATGGCTCTTATTCCCAACCTCGTGCGCCGCGAACATCTCACGACCGCCTTCGCGCTTAGCGTTACCTTGCGCCAGACGGCCTTGCTGGCCGGTCCGTTCGTCGCGGGATTGATCATCGCGTGGGCGGGACTGCGCTGGTGCTACTACCTGGACGCGCTGAGCTTCCTGGCCGTGATTGTCTGTCTTGTCTTCATGCGGATTCAGCGGACGCAGGCGGCGCCGAAGCGCGAGCCGGCGCTCAAGAGCATGGTGGAGGGTCTCTCCTTTGTCCGCCACAATCGCGTCATCCTGGCGCTTTTGGTGATGGACGCCTGCGTCAGTTTTTTTGGCGCCTACCGGGCGATGATGCCGGTCTTTGCCCGGGACATACTTGCAGTGGGCCCCGCGGGTCTGGGCGCGCTTTTGGGCGCGCCGGCGATCGGCGCGCTGGTCGGCTCGGGCGTCGTCATGGGGTTGGGAGATCCGCGACGCAAGGCGCGTTGGATCGTTGCGATCACGCTGCTCTATACCATGGGTCTGCTCGTGTTCGCCGTCTCGCGCTCTTTCACGCTCTCGCTCGCTCTCGCATTTATCTTGGGCGCGCTCGATGCGATGGGCGAGACGCTGAGGATGACTCTGATTCAGCTCATGACGCCGGACTCATTGAGAGGACGAGTCCAGGGCCTCGTCCACATATTTGTCATCGGCGGACCCTATCTGGGCCACGCTCAAATAGGGCTTGCAGCGTCGCTCTTCGGCGCCCCTGGCGCGGTCATCATGGGCGGGCTGATCGGCTCAGCGGTTGTCGGGTGGATGGCTAAAACGGTTTCCGAGTTGCGGGCGACTAAGGTCTAGGCTGCACCAATCGAGGCTTGACACTACGCGCCGTTTCTTCTACACGTCGTACTAGTTGGGCACCGATGGGCCAGATCATTTTGGATTTTGGATTGCCGATTTTGGATTTAATCGTTCGACTGAGCTCACGACGAAGTCTAAAATCTAAAATCGAAAATAGTTTGTTGAGGGCATTATGAGTAGAATAGACGAGTTCAATCAGAAGCTCGAAAAGCTGAACCTGATCGGCTACTGGGGAATCCCACGGAGGGAGGAGTTCGAGCCGGCGTCGTCTTTCGAGCCGTGCATGTGGCGCTGGAATGATGTCTCCCGCGCGCTCGATGAGGCCGGCGAGGTTATGGGCTTAGACGAGTCGCTGAGGAGGTTCATCGCCTTTCGCTCTCCCTCAAAGCTGCGGACCACGCACACGATTGCTCTTGGCGTACAGCTCGTGAAGCCTGCCGAGATCGCGCGCGCCCACCGCCACAACATGGGCGCGATCCGCTTCGTTCTCGAAGGGGGCGGGGCGCAGACCACGATCGAGGGGGAGCCATTCCCGATGGAGCCGGGAGACCTCATCACCACGCCGGGTAGGACGTGGCACGATCACTACAATGGATCGCGAGAACCGATTGTCTGGCTCGACGGCACGGATGCGCCTTTAATGGGTCTTCTGGAAGTCGGTTTTGCCGAGTTGTTTGGCGCGGCGCAACAGCCGGTGTCAAAGCCAGCGAATCTCTCTCTTTACGAGCTGGGAGCGGCGCGTCCGAGCTGGGTCTCGCAGCGCGGCCAGCAGCCGCCACCTTACCGCTACCGCTGGGAAGAGACCGAAAAGGCTTTCAAGGCGCTGGGTGAAAATCCCGGCGACCCTTTTGATGGGCTGATTCTGCGTTATGTCAATCCCCTTACGGGCGGCCCGACGCTGCCCACCTTTTCCTGTGAGATCCAGATGCTTAGGCCCGGAGAGGTCACCAAGTCCCACCGCCACACGAGCACCGTGATCTATCACGCGTTCAGAGGAAGCGGATTCACGGTGATCGG
>JAHFAP010000266.1 GCA_023250495.1 Deltaproteobacteria bacterium
GAGGTCATCGAAAACCGTATCTTTTTGAGCTGTGGCAGGGCCGGCGACGGCGCGAGGATTAGAGAAAACAGCGTAAAGATTCCAATCAGTGTTTTTTTCATATTCCGGCTTATCCTCCCTCGAAACGTCCTGACGCCGAGATCCCTTCCTCGCAAGCGCGGAGCCTAGCAAAGCGCCCAAGCCGCGTCAATTGTCTTGGTGATTGAAGCTGATTGACAAAGCTCGTGGCTTAACCTACAAGAGTAGCCAGCGCTCAGGCCGGAAAGGAGAATTAAAATGCTCGCCAAGATCAGGCACGTCGCCGCCCACACGGAACACTATGATAAAGAGGTCAAGTTCTACCAGAGCATTTTTGGCATGAAGCAGATCACGACCGGAATGGTAGACGAGACCGGTAAAGCCAATCCCAGTCGGGGGCATATCAGCGACGGTGTCATCGGGTTGGCCCTTTTGGCGAAGCGCCCGGGAAGCCAGCAGGGCCTCGACCACTTCGGCTTTGAGGTAGACGACGTCAAGGAGGCGCTCGACAGGATTAAGCGGGACTATCCGGAAATTTTAGTGACCAACGCGCTGAACTATGTTCCGTTTGCCGGCATAAGAGCGCAGGATCCTGCCGGGACTCAATTTGACCTGTCACAGAAAGGGATGTCCAATGTGAGAGAGGGATATCTAGAGAACGGGTGGGAGCAACCGCGGTGGCTCAACCATATTGCGATCCGCGCCGCAAAGCCTGAGGTAGTGGCCAAATTTTACACAAAAGTCCTCGAGCTCAAAGGGGTAGAAGAATCCGCGGATGATGGATCGATCACCCTCACCGACGGCAAGGTGCGGCTTGTAATCCGCCCCTGCCATAACGGGTTTTATAGAAGCTTGAGGCAGGGCCTCGATCATATCGGCTTTAAAGTGGAGAATTTGGAAAAAGCCAAGAAAGATCTGGACGAGATCGCGACGACCTTTCCGGAATCCGCGCCGAAAAAAATCGCCGTGGGAATTCAGGGAGCCGCCATAGAGAAAGATCTGCAAGCTTGCCCGATAGGAAAGCACACATTCTCCGATCCTGACGGAGTGCTATTAGATATTTCAGCATAATAGAAGAGGTATCCGGTCGCCGTATGGGAGAGTAGGACGCCGCCCTTCGGCAGGCTCAGGGTGCGGACGGGCCTTTCTGTTTGGGCTTGACGTATATCGTGAATCTGCCTTATTTTCGGGGCGGGAGGATTGCCCCTGTGCGCTGCAGCAAGGCGTGGTTTACCGTTCTACTTCTCCTTCTCGTCGTCGCCTTTCAGCCCGAACGAGCAATTGCCAGAATCGTCGTCGGCGTTTCGACTGTGAATGTCGCGTTCCTGCCGATCTACGTGACCCAGGACAAAGGCTTCTTCAAGGACGAGGGACTGGATGTCCTCGTGGTCATGTTCAACGCGGGCAACACCAACCTTCAGGCCCTGATCGGCGGCGATGTGCAAATCATGGCGGGCGGCGTGCCGGAGACCGTGCTCGGCAGGGCCAGCGGCGTAGAGATCAAAAACTTCTGGGCGATCTCCAATCTGATGCCTTTTCAGATCTATGGCAGTCCCGGCTTCAAGTCGCTGAGGGAAGCGAAGGGAAGAAAATTCGCCATCAGCCGCTTCGGCTCGCTTTCTGAGTTTCTGACGCGCTCGGGCGTGCGCCACTTCGGCGTTGATCCCAAGGACGTAACGCTCCTACAGATCGGCGCCACCCCGGCGCGCTTCACCGCGCTCGCCTCGGGGATCGTCGATGCCACCGTGATATGGTTCCCTGTCACCGAACGGGCGAAGGCGCTGGGATTCAACCAGCTCTTCGATCTGAAGGAGCTTTACCCCGATTGGACCAACGTAGGATTTATAGCGCGGGAGTCATGGCTGGCAAAAGAGAAGGAGCAGACAACAAAGTTCCTGAAGGCTTTCCAGAGAGGCGTGAAGCACACCCGCGAGAATCGGGAAGACGGCATCAAGGCGCTCAGGAAGTACGTCCAGATGGATGCGGCGGAATCTGCGGCCGGATATGACGAATACCGCGACTCTTTCCCGCTCGACGGCCGGATCGCCGAGAAAGGAATCACCGTCGCTATCGACCAGGAGGTTGAGGCCGGAAGGCTCAAAAAAAAGATCCCTCTGAATGAGATGATCGATTACAGCTTCATCAATCTGTTGGGCAAGAGATAAGAAGGGGAAAGTAAAAAGGAAAAAGTATAAGGTAAAAAGGACGCGTTGGTTGAGGCGAAAGGAGAAGGATATGGCTCTGGATGTCGAGAAATTAAGAAAAATGGCGCCGCCGAAGGGAATGCCGTTTAAGATTCGGAGGCTGGGGCACGTGGTCTTGCAGGTGAGCGACCTTGAGCGCTCCGTGACCTTCTACACTCAGGTCCTGGGATTCAAAGTCTCGGACGTCTATTCCGAGGATCTTCAGCCCGGCGGCTTCGCCTTCCTCCGCTGCAATACGGACCATCACAGCATCGCTCTGGTCGGCGCTGGCCCGGGGCAATCGAAGCACCTCGAGCTGCATCATATCGCCTTCGAGGTCGGTACGCTCGAGGAGGTTTTTCGCGTGCGCGATCGTTTGCGCGCGGATAAAGTTCCGATGACCTTCGAAGGCCGCCGCAGGGCGGGATGCCAGATCTCCGTCGAGTTTCTCGATCCGGACAATCACTGCATCGAGATTTACTGGGGACTGGATCAGGTCGGGACCAACGGCTACGTCCGTCCCGCCAGCGAATGGAAAGGAATCCGGACTTTGGAAGAAGCAATTGCCAATCCGGTCGTAGGCCAGGACACCCACATCAACAGGTAGGAAACAGTGGCGTCAGTTTCTTCCGGACAGCTTCCGACCCTGTTCAAGAACCGAAAAGGAGCGCGACGCCGTAGGCATCAGGAACCGGTAGCCGCTTGAGACGAGTCGCTCGATGTTTTTGCCGTCCGGATGGGGATGACCGCAGGGAACGTTGTGCTCCTTGCAAATCTTGAGAATGCTGTTGATGGCGTCGGCGACTACGGGATGGTCGTAATCCCTTGGATGGCCCAACTCCTGGCTCAAGTCGCCTTCTCCGATGAGCACCACGCCGATCCCGGGGACCTCCTTTAGAATCTTTGGCAGATTGTCGATCGCGCGCGTCTCTTCGCACTGGATGACGACCAGAATCTCCCCCTGCGGCGCGACGGGCCACGCGTCGGCTCGGCTGTAATATTCCTGTTGCGTCAATCCCCAATATCGCGCGGCGCGCGCCGGCGCATCGCCGCGTATACCGGGTGGGTTGTAGAGTGAGGCATTCGGGAGGCGCGGATAGCGGCAGGCGCCGACGGCGTTCCAAGCCTCCTCGACCGTGCTGACATGGGGAAAGATGATTCCAAAAACGCCGATGTCGAGCACCTGCTTGGCGATCCACTGATTCATCTCGCCGCCGTTCGGCGGGATTCGCACCATCGGCGTGACTGCGGGCGCCAGCGTTCCTCGTTGGAGCATTTGGCGGCGATCGAGCATGTACTGAAGCGCGTGCCGCAGGCCGGGAAAGTCCAGAGGAGCGTGTTCCATTTCGAACGCGACGCCGTCCAACGAAGAGCTCGCCATCGCGATCGCGCTCTCGGTATCCACGGGAGTGAAACTGACGAAGGCGACCTTGCCTTCTTCTAAGGCTTTGATTACGCCGTTGAGTCGCGGTATGTCTGGCATACGGCATGTATAGCAGACGCACCGGGGAGTGACAATCGTTTAGTAAAGGATGAAGGATGAAAAAATGAGGAGAGAGATTTTATGATCATTGATGCTCACACCCACTACACTACGGCGCCGCTGGAATTGCAGGGCTACCGCGCGCAGCAGATCATAAACTTGGGCAGACCCCTGCGGGCGAAGCTGCAAGTCAGCGATGAAGCGCTCGAGCGCTCGATGCAGGGACAGTTCAAGCGCATGAAGGACACCGGGATCGACAGGCTGCTCTTTTCTCCGCAAGCGTCGGCGATGGGCCATCACTTTGGGTCACCGCTCGTGAGCCGCTACTGGACTGAGGCGTGCAATGACCTTATCGCCCGCGTCGCCCGTCTCTGGCCGGACAGGGTTTCACCCGTCTGCCAATTGCCTCAATCGCCGGGCGTCAGCCCCAAGGAATGGGTCGACGAACTCGAGCGCTGCGTGAAAGAGCTTGGGTTCGTTGGTTGCAACGTCAATCCCGACGTCGCCGGAGGCCGCGAGCCGCTGACGCCCTCCCTGGGAAGCGAGTAGTGGTATCCGCTCTGGGAAAAGA
>JAHFAP010000267.1 GCA_023250495.1 Deltaproteobacteria bacterium
CAGCGAGCTTTTGCCTGACCCGTTCAGACCCAGCACGCCGATCTTGGCCCCATAGTAGAAGCCCAGGTAGATGTCGCGCAGCACCTGCTTCTTCGGCGGGTAGACTCTGCCGACGCCGACCAATGAGAAAATGACTTGTTTATCGTTCGTGGCCATGAGCTCCTTCTACGCGCCCTTAGTGAGTGACCGGAATGGGGTTTTGTGGTACACCAAATGCTCAGAGAGAAGCAAGCCTGAGACGGACTAGAGCCTCTCACGTCGCTCCACAGGAGGGACCATGGCTGATATCTTTACACGTTTGCAGGAGATCGAAGCCCGGCTTCTCACTATCGAGCGCGCGCTGAAATTGCAAAGTCCGTCCCCGTCCTCACAAGCGCCGACAACGCCTGCCCGGGTTGCGCCACCGCAAGATTCAGCCCTTCCTTTCTCACCGTTAACGGACGTCACACCTACGGCGACCACGGTGTTGGGCTGGGGCGGTATGGCCGCTCTAACATTAGCGGCCGGGTATTTGATTCGCCTTGCGATTACAGCAGGTTGGTTGACACCAGTTCGGCAGGTAGCGCTGGCGGCGATCTTCGGCATCGTGCTGATCCTCATTGGGTTCAGCTTGATCACAAGAAATCCCCGCTATGCCAGCCTTCTCCCCGGCTGCGGAGTTGTCGTCCTGTTCTTGGCCGATTACGGCGCGCACCTGTATCACGGCCTGATCAATCCCCTTCAGGCCACGATGGGCGTTGTCGTCATCTGTGTGCTGGCTCTTGCTCTCGGACGGATTTTCGAGGGCGAGTTCTATGCGCTGTTCTCTGTCATCGGTTCCTACTCCGGCCCCATCATGCTATCCAATCTCCGCGAAGATCCGACGGATTTAGCGATCTACTTCTCGGCTTGGAGCATCCTCTATTGCTGGTATGCCATTAATAGCGCTCGACGCCAGGTGTATCTCCTCGCCGCGTATCTCGCCTTTATTGTGTTCGACTTTGTTTGGAGAACGGGGAGCGCGCCAGACTGGGTGGCGACTGTTGTCTTTCAGTTCATTCAACTGCTGATCTTCACCTGCGGGACTGTCTTGTATTCCATCGTGAACAGAGCGCCTCTGGAACTCTCGTCAGCCAAGGCCCACATTCCTGTACTTCTGCTGTTCTATTTCGTTCAATACACGACGTTGCGACAGCACCTGCCAGCCTGGGCTCCCTGGATTTCCTTTGGAAGCCTTGGTCTCCTGCTCACCGCTTATGGAATTGCTCACGCCTATTTGAAGACCTCCCTCGCTGCCGGGCGACTGATCATCGCTATTTATGCAGCGGTCGTCTTCCTTCACGCCGGCTATTTCGAGCTCCTGCCAGATTACTTGAGGCCGTGGTTAGGGCTGGGACTGATCGTCGCTCTGGCGGCTTACGCCAGTTCGCATCACGAACAAGCCGTCAAATGGTGGCCCTTGTTTGCTATGGCTGTCCTCGTATTCTTCCTGAACTATGGTCGTCTGCTTTTCGGATGGGAAATCAGCGAAGTTCCGGGCTATAAGTTCTTGATTCCTTTGTACGCAGTTGCTTTATACGTCGGGTACTGGCTCGTGCAGCGACAGCCCGACTTGGCGAATTACCAGATGTGGCTGTTGTACATGGGGCACGTCAATGTTATGGCTGGAGCGGGGCAGGTGTTTGAGGGCCGGCTTATGATTTCCTTAATCTGGGGTATTCTAGCTGTCACAACTCTCCTCATTTCAATACGACTTCGAAACAAGCCTCTCGGCCGTTCGGCTCTTTTTGTCTTCGGGGCGTTTGCAGCGAAAGTTTGGCTCTTTGATCTTTCAGGAACCGACCCGTTAGTCCGAATCGGTTGCCTGCTCGTGTTGGGCGCTTCGCTCTACATTGGCGGACTTCTCTATCAGAAAGTTGATGAGCTGCCAAAACCTGCTGTCTGAAAATTCCCAAGACGATCAGCAAAGGAGTACGCGGGCATCTACTGCGAGAAGTCAGTCGTTAGAGGCAGGTCCATTTTGAGAAGGTGGCCGCCTGGCCGATCTGCTCCCCCTCGGCGCCCACTACATTCCAGACGATTGCCCGCTCGACGAGGAACCGCTTGCCCGTTCCGGAAATCCGCACGCCTTTGTAATCGTCGATAAAACCTTTTTCCTGGGCCTGTGCCAGCATCCGCTCCCGCTCGGCCTGGTTGACCGGCTCGGCCGTAAGTCGTGACGGCGTCTTGGTGAACCGCTCCCAGTCCAATTCCCAGAGGTCCAAGGCGATCTTATTGCCGTATTGGAGGATGGGGTCGGCTTCCATGCCGTGCGAGACGACCACGAACGGAGCATGGTAGAGCGCCTTCGCCTGCTCCTCCGGACTCCCCTTCCGCTCGATCAGATCGCGCCCCAGCCAGCGGCGAAAACTGTTCAGGAGCAGCTGGCTCCAGTGAATCATGTCTGGATCGGTCCATCGCTCGGCAGCACTCATAGTCGTTTTCACGCTCTTGTGTTCCGAGGCTCTAATTCTCTACAATGAGCCCGCCTTGGGGGGGTCACCGTGAACGACAAGGGCTTGCGGTTCGAACGGATCGGCACCGACCGTCACTACAACATCGTGCTGCACATCGGCGCCACCTATGTACCTGTGAGCGACGAGACGCTCGAGGCCTTGCGGGCCCAGGCCCTCCTGCCGGCCGAGCGCTTTCTCGAAGTCCTCGTCGAAAAAGTCGGCTACTCCTCCTATCTCAAGGAACAGATCCGCGCCGAACTCAAGACCAACGGCGACCCTCATACCCAAGTCACCGTCCTCCAAGGCTCCATCCGCACCTTGTAATCGGCTGTTGAAAACGCCCGCCAGCATCGTTCTCGCATCACTCCCATAGCTCCGGCCGCCTCACCAACTCGGCGGCGCGCAAAAACGTGGCGCTCCTTATTCGTCACGCCGTGCGCCCTCCGACGTACCTATTTACAACAGTACATTGGGGCTTTTTCGCTTGCTGCGGCCGTCGAGCGAGCACATTCTGATCGTGCGCGCTCCGGGAGCACAGAGCCGGCCTGACCGCCCGTTCACCCCTTATGTGTCCCACGTTCTACCGATATTGTACAGGTGGCTCATGATGGCGCTCCTCTTGGCTTGGTCCTTCTCGAGCTTGAGCGCCTTCGTAAAATTCTCCATGGCGAGGGTTCCCTTGCCCCGCTCCGCATAGACCTTGGCCACGCCGCAGTAGGCGCTGGCGTCCTCCGGATCGATCTTCAGCGCCCGGTTGAAGGCCTCCATGGCCTCCTGCTTGCGGCCCTTGTTGAACGCGATCCAGCCGAGTGCCGTGTGCGCCGGAGAAAAGCCGGGATTGGCCTGGATCGCCGCTTCGTATTCTTTCACAGCCAGATCCATCCGGTTGCGCGTTTCGCACAAGCCGCCCAGCGCGAAACGGACCTCAGCGTCGTTCGGGTTCAACCGGAGCGCTTCCTGATATTCCTTCAACGCCGGCTCCTGCTTGCCCTGCTCCGCCAGGGCGCAGGCGAGGTTGGCGTGCGCCACGGCATCGTCGGGGTTCAGCCTGATGACCTCGCGAAATTGCGGGATCGCCATCTCGAGCCGGCCCTGCTCCTGAAAAGCCACGCCCAGGTTCGTGCGGGCGGGCGCATAAGTCGGGTCGAGCTTGACCGCCTCGCGGTAGGCTTTGATCGCCATCTCGGGCCGCTCGGCACGTTCGTGAATCTGCGCGAGGAAGAAGTGCGGATAGGGCGACTGCGGCGCGAGCGCAATGGCGTTCTTGTAATGCTCGACTGATTGCTCGGACTGACCGGCCTGCGCGAGGAACAGGCCCATGACCAGCTGGACATGGCCCTGCTCCGGATGTGTGGCGGCCATCGCGTCGACCCACTCGCGGACCTTCACGAGATCGTCGGGTTCCTGAAGGGCCTGTCCATGTAGTTTCCACGCCGCCGCGAACTCGCCGCGGATTAAGTGCACGACGTTGAGCGCGAAGGCCGCGCGGGGGTCCTTGCGTCCGGTCCGCATCAGGG
Source organism: Deltaproteobacteria bacterium (assembly GCA_023250495.1). Taxonomy (GTDB): domain Bacteria; phylum Desulfobacterota; class Binatia; order UBA9968; family UBA9968; genus JAHFAP01. The sequence goes on from JAHFAP010000267.1 coordinate 3,992, forward strand.
CCTGCGACCAGGCGGAGGCTTCCTGGAACACCTTCGCCCAATCGCCGCGCACAATGGCGGTTTCGATGTGATCGGTATGCTCGGCCATTCTTTCAATGGTGCTTCTTATGCGGGTCGTGATGGGCGGGCTCGGGCAGTTCGATGCCGATGTGGTGCCGGTAGACCAGTTCGCCGCCGTACCAACCTTGCACGCCGGTCAGCGACGCGCCAATGAGGTTGATGATCACCGGGAAGGCGACGGA
>JAHFAP010000072.1 GCA_023250495.1 Deltaproteobacteria bacterium
CGCAGAGGGGGCGAGCTGCATGGGCTTTACACGCAAAAGCAAGGCGGAAGAGCTCCCACGATTGCTGTCTGGATGCGCACGGCGCAGCGCCATCAGGTCGTCGCCTTTCGCACTTTCATGAGGACTTTGATCCATGAACTCTGCCATCACTTGGACTTCGAGCTACTGGGTCTCCAAGAATCCTTTCACACCGAAGGCTTCTACAAGCGGGAGTCAAGCCTTGTCCATCAGTTGTTGAGAAAAGAGTAAATTTTTCCTTGTGTTTTCGCTCTGAGTGCCGTATTTTTTACCGTGAACGAGCGAGCATGATTGCAGAGACGATACGGGACATCGCTATCTGGGCCTTGCCGGTGTTGGCAGCTATCGTGTTCCATGAAGTCGCGCATGGATGGGTGGCCAACCATCTGGGCGATCCGACCGCGGCGCGGATGGGGAGGCTGACCCTCAACCCGCTCTCCCATATAGACCCCTTTGGAACGGTTCTTCTGCCGCTGCTGTTGATCGTCGTCCGTTCGCCTTTTGTCTTCGGCTACGCCAAGCCCGTGCCGGTGAATTTCTACAATCTCAACCATCCCAAGAGGGACATGATCTGGGTCGCCTTGGCCGGACCGGGAACGAACATTCTGCTTGCCGTTGCGAGCGTGTACTTCTTGAGGTTTGTCGATTTTGCGGGAGGTTCGCCGGCCTTCATCCTGGTCCCGTTGGCGCTGATGGCTCAAAGCAGCGTCAACATCAATGTGATGCTTGCGGCGTTCAATCTTTTTCCAGTTCCGCCGTTGGATGGAGGAAGAGTGCTCGTCGGATTGTTGCCGGAGCCATATTCTTCAACCTTGGCGCGAATAGAACCGTACGGTTTTTTGATTATCATTCTTTTGCTTATGACCCACACTTTGGACATCTTCATAAGTCCGATCGTTCACGTTCTGTTTCAGCTCCTTAGAGCCCTGTTGGTTTGGTAGGGTCATCGGCCATGGAAACCATCGTCAGCGGCGCGCGCCCCACCGGCCGCCTTCATCTCGGCCACCTGCACGGCGCGCTGAAAAACTGGGTCGGGCTGCAGAAGGACTACCGCTGTTTCTTCTTCGTCGCCGACTGGCATGCGCTGACCACGGACTACGCCACTCCTCAGGGAATTCAACAGAGCAGCATCGAGATGGCGACCGATTGGCTGAGCGTCGGCCTGGATCCGCAGCGATGCGTGCTTTTTCGCCAGTCCCGAATCAAAGCGCACGCGGAGCTTCATCTCCTGCTATCGATGATCACGCCGCTCCCGTGGCTTGAGCGCAATCCGACCTACAAGGAACAGATCAAGGAGTTAGTCGGCAAAGATCTTTCCACTTACGGCTTTCTCGGCTATCCGGTCTTACAGGCAGCGGACATCATCATGTACAAGGCCAATAAGGTTCCCGTGGGAGTGGATCAGGCCCCGCACGTCGAGTTGACGCGCGAGATCGTGCGCCGCTTCAACCAGCTCTACGGGCCGATCTTTCCTGAGCCGGAAGTTCTCCTGACGGAGGCGCAGAGGCTTCCGGGGCTGGACGGCAGGAAGATGAGCAAGAGCTACAACAACGCCGTCTTCCTTTCGGATTCGCCCAAAGAGATTGACCAGAAGCTAAGCCGTATGATGACCGATCCCGCCCGAGTGCGACGGCAGGATCCGGGAGAGCCGGAAAAATGTCCGGCCTTTCAACTTCATAAGATTTACTGCACGGCGGACGAGATCGACTATGTCTCCAAAGGATGTCGCACAGCCGGGATCGGCTGTCTCGATTGCAAGAAGGTGATGATCAAGCACGTCATAGCCGAGCTCGCACCGGTCCAAGAGAAAAGAGCCGCGCTTGAGAAGCGGCCTGCGGAGGTGGGGGATGTGCTGGCTACCGGGAATCGCGTTGCTCAAGAGAAGGCCGCCGAGACCATGGACGAAGTGAGAGCCGCAATCGGTCTATGACGCCGAAAGTCCAACTCGAGATCTTCGAAGGACCGCTGGATCTCTTGCTCCATCTGATCAAGAAGAACGAGGTCAGCATCGCCGATATTCCTATCGCCACGATCACCGAGCAGTACCTGGCGACGCTGGAGCTGATGCAGAGCCTGAACCTCGATGTCGCCGGGGAATTTCTGGTGATGGCCGCCACCCTCATTCACATCAAGTCGAGGATGCTGCTGCCGCCGGATGAAGCGGATCTGGAAGAAGACGAAGATGGCGATCCGCGCGAGGAGCTGATGCGGCGGCTGTTGGAATATCAGAAATTCAAAGAGGCGGCGGGGGAATTGGAGCGGCGCGAGATACTGAAGCGCGATGTCTTCGTCCGCTCGCCCGAGCCGCCGGAGGAGGTGGAGACCGTGGGATTCGAGAGCGTCTCCCTTTTCGATCTCATCTCCGCCCTGCGCACGGTTCTCGACCGCATGCCGAAAGATTCAGTCCACGAGGTGGCGCTGGAAAAGGTATCCGTGCGGGAAAAGATGAGCCTGCTCCTCGACGACCTCCATCGAAAAGGGAAGGTGATCTTTCAGAGCCTTTTCGAAGGAGCGGTCTCGCGGCTTGAAGTCGTGGTTACGTTTCTCGCCATGCTGGAGCTTGTCAAGATTCGCGCCATCAAGATTTGGCAGGAAGAGCCGGCGGGTCCGATCGTGCTCGCGCTGGCGGCGCCATTAGAGGAGGTCCATCAGAGATTGGCCAACGAGCCGATTGAGGAAGACGGCGATGGAGCGTGATCAGCTAAAATCGATTCTTGAGAGTCTGCTCTTCGCCTCGGAGGGACCTCTGACGCTCCATCGCTTGGGCGAGGTGCTCGAAGGAGTGGAGCGGAAAGATATCGCCTCCGCTCTGCAGGAGCTTCAGGCGGAATACGAAACGGCCGGCCGTGGCTTCCGGCTGATCGAGGTCGCCGGCGGATATCAGATGAGAACACCCAGGGAGAACGCCGACTGGGTCAAGAAGCTTTACCGCGATAGACCCGCGCGCATGACCCGCGCCACGCTGGAGACGCTTGCCATCATCGCTTACAAGCAGCCGGTCACGCGAGCCGAGGTCGAAGCGATCCGCGGGGTTGATGTGGACGGGGTCCTCGCCACTCTCTTGGACCGGCGGCTGGTGCGAATTGTGGCGCGCAAAGATGTGCCCGGCAGGCCTTTCCTTTACGGCACCACGCCCGAGTTTCTGGGGATGTTCAACCTCAAGGACCTGGGCCATCTGCCTACGCTGAAAGAGATGGAGGAGATGACTTCCCCTCCGCCGGACGAGACCCCCACCAGTGAGGAGTGAGCAGTGAGCAGAGGGGTGGGGACTCCTCACTCCTCAGTGTTTCTATGGAGCGCTTGCAAAAGATTCTCGCCCGCGCCGGTCTGGCATCGCGCAGGGAGGCTGAGAGATGGATCCAGGAAGGGCGTGTCCGCGTGAATGGCGCGGTGGTCACGAAGCTGGGCTCTCAGGCGGATGCGACCAAGGACAAGATCAAAGTAGACGGGAAGCTCATCGCCCGCCCCGCGCTCAACTATTTTTTGTTTCACAAGCCTCCAGGGCTGATCACTTCGATGGGCGATCCTCAGGGCCGCCCGAATTTAGGAGATTTTCTGGAATCTCTCGGCCGCAAAGGACGCGTGTTTCCCGTAGGAAGGCTCGATTTTAATTCTTCGGGCCTGCTGCTCCTGACCAACGACGGAGAGCTGGCGCAGAAGCTGGCGCATCCGCGCTACGGCGTCACCAAGCTCTACCAGGTGAAGATCAGCGCCTGCCCGACGCAGAGCGAGTTGGGGCGGCTGAGGAAGGGAATTCATCTGGAAGACGGGTGGACAGCGCCTGCGAAGGTGCGGGTGGTGCAGGTTTTGAGGAAGAAGGCCTGGCTCGAAGTGGAGATTCACGAGGGACGATACCGCGAGGTGCGGCGGATGTTCGAGGCGCTTGGTTACTTTGTGGAGAAACTAACGCGCGTGCGCATGGGGCCGCTGCGGCTGGGTTCGCTTGGCCCCGGAGAATTTCGCCCTCTGTCTCCCCAAGAAATCGCCGCGCTGAAAAAAATCGGTCGGGACGTAAAGCGCTCCTCGGGAAACGAGTCTTTCGGCAGCGGCCGATAGACCATTGCCGCAGGCGTCGCTAATCTCCTTCGGGGCCGCGCCTTCTCGGTCGATGGCGGGTAGCTCAGGTGTGCAATCCGGGCTACCCTATCCCTTAAACCTTTAAACCTTTGAACCCTTGAACCTGTTTTTCGTTCTGGCGGGCTTCAGCCCGGCGAAGGGCTCGTGGTTGGCTGGCGTAATATCGGGCAAGTAGTTCATAAATTTTATTTCCGCCCAGCGACCGTCAACTTCCAGGGCGGTCAGAGAGCCGTTGTCGATTTTCAGCCGGCGGAACTCCTGCAGCCGTAGCCGCAGACAGTGGCAAATAATCGCGCGGATGACGTCGCCATGGGAAACAAACAGCAAATTGCCCCGTGGAAATTCGCTGGCAGCCCGCCTTGTAGCCGCAAGCGCTCTGCGCTGCACGTCGCGAATGGTCTCGCCCCCAGGGACTTTAGCCGTTAATGGGGCATTGATAAAGCGCTGATAAACCTTATTGCGGATCAGCTCTTCGAGCCGGAAACCTTCCCAGCGGCCGAAGGCGACTTCCGTGAGATCGGGATCGACTCTGATAGGAATGGAGTTCTTCCCGGCCAGCAGCCGCGCGGTCTGAAGCGCGCGCTTGAGCGGGCTCGAGTAGATCGCGTCGAGCTTGAGTTGCGAGAGCATTCTTGCCACGCGCTTGGCCTGGAGAATGCCTTCGCGGTTCAGCGGGACCTCGCGCCGTCCCATGACGCGTCTCTCCTTGTTCCAGGTAGTTTCGCCGTGACGCAGAAGAAAGAGAGTTGGCATGGTGAGCCGTAAAAACAAGAAAGGCCGACGTTCCCATCGGCCTTTCTTCAGCATCCGTATCCGATCAGTCTAGGCCGCGTGCGCGGCGCGCAGGTTGCAGAACTCCTCGTAATCTATGAGCTGGTGGATGGTCGGTTTTTCCCCGCACATAGGGCAGGCGGGGTCCGCTTTGAGATTCAAGGTCGAGATCTCCATCGTCAGCGTGTTGAAGCAGAGAAGTTTTCCGACCAATGTCTCTCCTTTGCCGAGGATCAGTTTGATCGCCTCTAAAGCCTGAATCACACCGATCAGTCCTGGCAGCACTCCCAGAACGCCGGCCTCCTGGCAGCTCGGCGCCATGTCCGCAGGCGGCGGCTCCGGGTAGAGGCAGCGGTAGCAGGGCCCCTTGCCGGGGTAGAATACAGTGGCTTGACCCTCGAACTGGAAGATGCTCCCGTGGACGTTCGGCTTCTTGGCCAGCACGCACGCGTCGTTGACCAGATAGCGCGTCGGAAAGTTGTCGCATCCGTCCACGATGATGTCGTAGTCCTTGATGATCTCCATGATGTTCTGCGACGTGAGCTTCTCCTGGTAGGGGATCACGCGGACATCGGGGTTGAGTGCCTGAAGCGTGAGCTTGGCGGACTCGGTCTTGGGCATGCCGACGCGGTCGTTGTTGTGGAGGATCTGCCGCTGCAAGTTGGAGACATCCACCACGTCGTTGTCGATGATTCCCAGTGTTCCCACACCTGCCGCCGCCAGATAATAGGCCGAGGGTGAGCCGAGCCCTCCGGCGCCGACCATTAGAACTTTGGCGTTGAGCAGCTTGGCCTGGCCTTCTTCCCCCACCTCAGGCAGCAGGAAGTGGCGGCTGTAACGGGTCGCCTGCTCCTGCGTGAACTGGTGGTCCTGGGCCCATTTGTAACCCGCCGTCTTCCAGGCGGTGAATCCGCCGGACATCGAGATCACGTTCTGGTAGCCCATCTCTTGGAGAGCCTTCGCTGCCAACAGCGAGCGCACTCCGCCGGCGCAGTAGGCGATGATCGGCGTCGATTTCTCCGGCACGGTCGCTTCCACTTTCAGTTCGAGAAATCCACGGGGCAGCGAGACTGAGCCTTCGAGATGGCCCTCGCGATACTCGTCCTTCTCACGCACGTCTAAGAGGAGGTGATTCCCGTTGCGTTCGAGAAGATCCTTGGTCTCCTGGACCGAGATCTCCTTGACCTCTTTCCGCGCCTCATCCATGAGCTGTTTAAAGGTCTTGGACATGATTCCTCCTGGTCCCTTCAGATCAAAAAGTTCTTGGACCTTATGGGTCTAAGTTACATACGATGGGCTGAAAAGTCAATATTGCCGACAAAACCGCTTGTAAAAGCTGGTTTTGCGGGCTAGCGCGGAACGCGAACTTCCACCTGCAAGCCGTTCGGGTCCTGGAAGAAGATCGTCGTGAGTTTTCCGGCAGCGTCGCGGTTCTCGCGCAGGATTTTCGCTCCCTTTTCCCGGAATTCTTTCGCCACGCCCTCGATATCGTCGGTGACGAATCCGTAGTGGTGCACGCCGACCGCGCCGTCCGATTCCATCAGCTGCAGCGGCGTTTCACCGGCGACTTTCAGGAAGCAGAAACCGTAGCCCGCCGAGCCCTTCCTGATCTGTGTCGGCTCGCCGCCGAAAAGCTTCTGATAAAAACGGACGGACTCCTGTAGATCCTTGCATTGGATCGCCACGTGTTCGAGACGGTAATTCATCGGTCGACCCTCCTTGGGTTGTTTCCTCCCTTTGTTGATAAGGTCTCTGAGTTTTTGGGAAGGTTAACTCAAACAACAATTTCCAGCCTTATTTCCTCTGCGACTCCCGGCTTGGTTTTCTCTCCTCTTGAGCGCGCAGGGATATCGACAATCCCCGCTTCGGATAGCACCTGGACATCCTGATAAACCCGGGCGAAATCCCTCTTTGCGAGCCGCGCCAGTTGCGCGATAGAGCTGGGAGCATGCTTGCGGATTAAGCGGATCAGCTCAAGGCGCTTTGGGGTAAGAAAGCTTCGCAGCGCCACAAAGTCTGTAAAGACAACCTCATGGGATTTAGGCGCAACTTTCTTGCCACTCTCGAGCGATCGCATAACTTGGATGGTCTCCTTGCCGACGTCCTCGAGAGACTTTAGGTTTACTTTGACTCGTTTGATCTTCATATGCCCTCCCTTTCCGATAACACGCGCTCCACATCCGTCAGAAAATCTCGGATTAACGCCTCTGGGTCTGTGTAGCGGTACGTTTCTTGAGTGCCCCTGAAATGCCTGTGGTCCTCCTTAGGGTGGTGGTTATCATACCCTACCACACGTTCGCCGGAAGGGGATATGAGACTCAGCCGGTACCGGACTCTGCCATGCTCCGCCTTTGCAGCGGCGATGTCCCATATCTTAATTACAACGCGCCATCCTCCTGGGAGAAAAACATCCGTAGACCTAAGCAGCTTCGCTTTTGCCACTTATGACATTGTAGGCCATAGGCAACAGAATTTCAATCTCCCGCCGCGAATGGGCTCTCTATCTTGCTTTTGGATCTAAGATGTCTCTCAGGCCGTTGCCGAGGAAGTTGAAGGCTAGGATGGTGAGAAAAATCGCCAGCGCCGGGAAGAAGATGATGTGCGGGTATGTGCGCATGGCGCGCCAACCGTCCTGCGCCAGGGTTCCCCAACTGGTGCCCCATGCGCTGTAGGGATCGTTGATTCCGAGACCGATGAAGCTCAGAGTGGACTCCGCGAGAATCGCCGCCGGGACGCTGAAGGTGAGAGTGACCAGGATCGGGGCGAGGATGTTGGGGAGGATGTGGCGCAAAATGATCCTGACGTGGGAGGCGCCGATGGCCTTGGCTCCGTCGACGTAGATAAGCTCCTTGGCCTGGAGGACCTGTCCTCGGGTGATGCGCGCGAAGCGGACCCAGGTGACCAGCGCGAGCGCGATGAGTATGCCGGCGATATTGCGCCCCAACAGGAGCGAGAGCAGGATGAAGATCAGCAGGTCGGGAAGCCCGTAGAAAATATCCACGATGCGCATCAGAAGGTTGTCGAGGGCGCCGCCGGCGTAACCCGATATCGAGCCGTAGATCGTGCCGATCAACAATGCTATCAGAGCCGTCCCGAAGCCCACCACCATGGAGACGCGCGCGCCGTAAAGGATGCGCGTCAAGAGATCTCTGCCTAGTTCGTCTGTGCCCAGCCAGTGGTCCCAGCCTGGATTCTCGAGGATGCGCTTCTCGTCGAACCCGCCCGGCGCGTAGGGAGAAAGGAGCGGGGCGAGCAAAGCTCCGAGGGTAACAATGAGAATGAAGGCCAGGCTGCCTAAGAGGAGCGGGTTGCCCTGCCATCGGGCGGAAAACCTTTGAGCCATCCTCATCAATCGAGCCTCAGTGGGTTTTGATCCTGGGATCGACAAGAGAATAGAGCAGGTCCACGAGGAGATTGGCGCACACCAGGACGGTGGTGTACACGAGCGTTACCCCCATGATCAGCGGATAATCCCGGTCCGCCACCGCGGTAATAAAGAACCTCCCCATACCGGGGATGGCGAAGACGTACTCAACCACGAAAGACCCGGTGACGAGCGCGGCGAAAAGCGGCCCCAGAACGGTGAGGACCGGAATGAAGGAATTTCTCAGGGCGTGCTTGAAGAGAACGTTGATCTCGCGGAGCCCTTTGGCGCGCGCCGTGCGGATAAAATCTTCGCTCAAAGTTTCCAGCAGCGCGGAGCGGAGAAGATAGGACAGGTAGGCGAATGAAGCCGCTCCAAGCGTAATCATCGGCAGGACAACGCTGCTGAGTTGTCCCCACCTGCCGGCCTGAAACCAGCCGAGCTTGAGGGAAAAAAACCAAATGAGCACCGCGCCAAGAATGAAGTTCGGCAGTGAAATGCCCAAAGTGGCGAGAAACACGCAGCCGCGGTCGGCCCATCTATTACGGGTCGCGGCGGCGCATAGGCCCACGGGCAATGAGAAGATCAAGGCGAAGGAGAGGGCCAGAATCCCCAACAATGCTGAAGTGGGAAAGGTGTCGGCGATGATGTCGCTAACGTTGCGGTCGAGGTACTTATAGGAGGGACCGAGATCTCCCTCAAGGATACCGCGCAGGTATCGGCCGTACTGCTTCAGCCAGGGCTCATCGAGGTGGTATTTCGCCTCGATGTTGGCCATCACCTCGGGAGGGAGGCGGCGCTCGCGGTCGAAGGGGCCGCCCGGCGTGATGCGCAAGAGGATGAACGTTAGCGTGATCACGACCCAGAGAACTGCCAGGCCGTGAACAATCCGTTTGACAAGAAAGCGGGCCATAAACTCCCATTTTGGATTTTAGATTTTCGATTTTTTGATTGAATCCAAAATCGGCAATCCAAAATCTAAAATCGATTCAGGCGCTCTTGTCTCTGCCGCGAGCGGCCGGAGGCGGAGACTGGATTGATTCTTTCAGACGCACGTGGCGCAGCACAAGTCGGCCCATGGAGCTATACTCCAGACCGGTATAGCGGGGATTCAAAACCGTGGTCTCGGCCGTCGTGAATAGAGGGACGATGGGAGCATCGGCTTCACACAGGATTCGCTGTGCCTCGTTATAGAGGCGGATTCGTCTCTGTTCGTTCATTTCCCTTGCGGCCAGCTCCAGCAGATGGTCATAGCGGCTGTTTTTCCACCGGGTATTATTGTTCCCGCTGAGCGCGGTGAAGAGCTTCATGAAATTGTCCGGGTCCGGATAATCCGCGCCCCACCCGAGCCTGAAGATGTGCGGCGGATCACTCTGGAGTTTCTTCAGATAGACTTTCCATTCCTGGTTTTCCAGGCGCACCAAGACGCCCAGGTTTCGCTTCCACATGCTTTGAATCGCCTCGGCCACGATCTTGTGTTCCTCGTCCGTGTTATAGGCGAGAGTCACCCGGGGAAAATCCTTGCCGTCCGGATATCCCGCCTCGCGCAGGAGTCGCCTAGCTTCCGGAGGGTTGTACAGGGGCCCGATTTTGGGATTGTGGGCGAGCATGCCCGGCGGGATCCACGAGGTCGCGGGCAGCTCCCCTCCGTGAAGTATTTTAGGAAAGACGCTGCGGTCGATCGCCATGGAAAAGGCCTTGCGCACGCGCGTGTCGTCGAACGGCTTCCGGTCCGTGGCGAAGCCGTAATAGTAGCCGCGGAGCTGTGGCACATGGCGGAAGCCCGGCGCTTTCGCCAGGCGCGGTTTTTCCAATGTCGGAATGCTGTGGTTGTCGAGGAAGTCGAGCTGTCCCTGCTCGTACAGCCCTAATGCCGTGGTCTTCTCGTTGATCATGACCATCTCGACCTGTTCGACGGCGGGCTTGCCGAGGAAAAAATTCGGGTTGGCCCTCAGCTGAATCTCGTTCTCGTGCTTCCAGGAGGAAAGGAGAAAGGGTCCGTTGGTCACGATGTGGTCCGGCTCGGTCCACTTGGAGCCTAACTTTTCGATGATGTCCTGGCGCTGCGGGTAGGTAACCTCAAAGGTGGTGATCGAGAGGAAATAGGAAGTCGGGTGCTTCAGCCGGACCTCGAGCGTCCAATCATCAATGGCCTTGACGCCCACGAGGCCCTCGTCCGTGACCTTGCCCTCGTGGAATTCTTCGGCGTTGACGATGTCGAAGAGGATGTAAGCATACTCGGATGCGGTTTTAGGATTGAGCAGCCGTTTCCAGGAGTATTCGAAATCCTGCGCCCGCACCTTCTGCCCGTCGCTCCAGGTGACGTCGTCCCTCAGGTGAAAGACAACCTTTCTTCCTCCTTCGAGAATATCCCACGACTTGGCTATAACGGGCGCAGGCTTCAAGTTCTTATCGAACTCCGTGAGGCCCACCATGAGATTGGCGATGACGTTGAACGAGACATGGTCCGTCGCCAGAGACCAGTCCAGGCTGGGAGGCTCGGTTCCGATATTGACGCGAAAAGTTTTTTCGTCGCGGCCGCGCGAAAACGGGTTGCAGGACGCAAGAATGAGGAGAGAACTAAGAAGAAGAGCGTGGCGAAAAGCGCCTCTTTTGGTTAGGAATACCAAGGGAAAAGTTGTGCTTGCGTCCGGTTCGTTTTGCGGCTATTACTACCCCAAGAGTGAATTTTCTTCAAGGGAAGAGGCAGCGTTATGGATGCTCATGAAATGCTGAAAAACAATGTGGTGGTCGAAGGCCATCGCGACGTCTATGAACAGCTCTACCGGAAGTCGCTCGGGGAGGCCAACCCGCTGCGGGATGCCATCGCCCCGAGGCTGATCCGCGACGGCATCAACGTCTCCGTTTACGCGATCAGCGGCGATTCCTATTCGCACACACAGAACACGGGACGCTACCTGGAGACCGCGCTGGAGAATATCGATATGTTCTTGGAGGAGGCGCCGAGATCCGAAGGGATGATCTCTCTGATCAAGACGAGATCCGACCTACCTGACAAGGTTCGCACGGGCAGCATCGCCTTTATTCTGCACTTCGAAGGCGGGATGCCGCTCCAGGGGAGCATCCATCAGCTCAGGAACTTCTACCGCCTCGGCCTTCGCTCCATGCAACTCACCTGGAACTTCCGCAACGAACTGGGCGACGGCGTCTGGGAAAACCGAACGAAAGGCGGCCTCACTCGGTTCGGAGTGGAGGTCATCAAGGAGATGAATCGGCTGGGGATGGTGGTTGATCTTGCCCACATGAACCGCGAAGGATTTTTTCAGGCGCTCGACGCGGCCGAGGCGCCGTTGATCGTGAGCCACGCCAACGCCTGCGGCATGTTGGACAATCCGCGCAACCTCGCCGACGATCAGATCAAGGCCATCGCCCAGCAGGGCGGGTTGGTCGGCATCCTGGCTTTGCCGGAGCGGGTGGCGAAGAAGGACGCAACGCTGGATGATCTGCTCAAGCATCTCGACTACATGGTCGAATTGGTCGGAGTCGAGCATCTGGCGCTGGGACTCGATTTCATCAAGTATGACGGCCCGCGGACGCTCAAGGATCAGCACCATCCGTTGCACGAGCGCACCTACGTCAAGGACTTCGAAGAGATCGAGGATTTGCCCAAGCTCGTCGATGGCCTGGCCCGCCGAGGTTACAAAGAAAACGAAATCGCTCTCATCCTGGGAGGAAATCACCTGCGGGTGCTCAAGACTATTCTGCCGGAGCAGTCCGTCATCTAAGTTTCGAAGGAGATTCTATGCGCCGCTTAGGATCGTTGCTTTTCTTTCTCGTCTTCCTTCTCTCGTATCCGCTGCTTGCTCGCGCCAAGATCATCGTGGGCCTTTCATCGGTGAACCTCGCGTTCTTACCGGTGTACGTCACGCAGGAAAAGGGTTTCTTCAAAGACGAAGGGCTGGACGTGCTCTTCGTCATGTTCAACGCCGGCACGACGAATCTTCAGGCCTTGATCGGCGGCGACGTGCAGATCATGGGGAGCGCCTTTGTGGAAACCATAGCGGGCCGGGGCG
>JAHFAP010000268.1 GCA_023250495.1 Deltaproteobacteria bacterium
CGAGCAGCCTAGCGAATTCGCATTTGTTCGTGGTATCGGAGAATATCTTCCGTTTCGGAGCGGATCGTTTGACCACATCGTTTTCGTTGGTTCGTTGGATCATATGCTTGATCCCAGGCGTGCACTTCGTGAGGCTGAACGGTGCTTGAAACCGAACGGGTCCATCAACTTGAAGATCGGCGCGGATGACACCGACTCCACATCGGGGGGCATCTCGCGTTGGGGGCAGTATTTGACACTTGCCCAAAAGGGACTGAAGACCCTGACACGGCCCGGCTGGATTTCGATGCTAGGCTGGCGGCGCACCCTATCGTACCTATATACTATGGCTCGGATGAAGGTCCCGGAGGGGGCAACAGACTATTTTCATTTTGAGCATTTAAGTGCGACGACAATTGAATCCTGGCTCAGCGAGTCCAATTTTGCAATCCTTCGCAAGGAGCCATTCGCCCCATCTGACATGCTCTTCATTCAAGCAAAGAAGCGATAGCCGATGTTCATCTCTATACCTTTCCCCATTTTTTCGCGCAGCGAACAACTGTGTGTCACAATGGCAAGACGCAAGAGATGGCGACCGGGGCCATTTATTGTTTCACACGGAGTCGTCGCGATAGCCAGAAAAGTGAATATTCAATGAGACAACGGCTGCTGCTTCTCAATCCTCCCAGTTTTGACGGTCGCTTGTATAACCGGCACGTGATGGATCCGCACGTCTCCAAGGGGGATTATCTCTACCCGCCCTACGATTTCCTGATGTTGAGTGGTTATTTTTCTCCGAGCGATCATTTTGATCTGGCTATTGTCGACTCTATTGCGCTTGACCTCTCGCCCGATCAATGCCGCCAGCGCATTCGCGACTTCAAACCGGATGCGATTGTTGCGCTGACGTGCCCCCAGTCCCATCACGCCGACCTCGAATTTTTACGCACGGTCAAGGAAGAAATTGGCGGGATTATGCTCACAATGGGTGCCGTCCAGCATGCCCGCAAACGCGCCATTCTTGAACACTATCCCTGGATGGATGGCATCGTGCGCGAGCCGATTGGCGACGGACTGCAGCGCTTCCTTCGCGGCGAACCAGGACCGTTCCCTAATCTTCTACTCCGCTCGGATCCAGAGACCTGGGACGGCGAGGACCATGGGCCGATCCGTGACTTTGATTACCCGCTGCCTCGGCATGACCTGTTGCCGCTTGCACGATACCGGTATCCGGGCATGCTCACCCGACAATTCACGACGATGCTCACGACTTACGGATGTCCGTTCAAATGCACCTATTGCGAGGCGCCGGATTTCGGCTTCAAGTACCGTCCCCCGGAAAGTGTGGTGCAAGAACTGAGATTCATTCACTCTCTTGGCGTCCGCGAAGTGTGTTTCAAAGATTGGACGTTTGCCGCCAATCGCAAACAGTCGGAGTCGCTTCTGGAGGCGATGATTGCTGCCAACCTTAACATTCGCTGGTTCACATTCTCACGGAGTGAGGTCCTCGACCGCCGCTTGATTCGCAAGATGAAACAAGCAGGATGTCATACTCTACAAATCGGCGTGGAAAGCGCGCAAACGGACTTGCTCGTGAATTTCAAGCGGCGTGTTAATCGCGAACATCTTACAGAGGTGTTTCGAACCTGTCGGGAAGAAGGTGTATCGACACTGGCGACATTGGTGCTCGGGTTGCCGGGCGATGACGAAGCCGGTATTCTCAATACGATAGATTATGTTCTGAAACTCGATCCCGACTACGCGTCATTCAATATTATCACCCCGCTTATTGGTTCAAAGTTGCGTGAGGAATGGGAGCAAATCGGCATCATAGATCCGGAAGTTTACGAGATCCAGGACTCGACGCGGGCCGCGCTTCACAACGTGGATATTAGTCCCGAGCGCTTGGTCTACCTCCGCGATCTGGCGGTTCGGAGGTTTTATTTCAGACCGTCGTACCTCTTGCATCGTTTCACACGAGCGCGCTCGTTGCACCACTTACGTAACCAAGCCGCCGTAGGATGGAGTCTTTTCTGCAAGCACGTGCTCCATCTGAGCTAATGACGTGCCCCTTCGGGTTTGCGTGGCCTCCGGCGTTCTCGTCTCATCTCTGTGTTCTCTCCGATCCTGAGCTCGTCGAATTAGAGCATGCTCTGGCTTTCCCGGACATGTCGGCGAGTTCATTCGCACTTCGTCGTGCCGGCCATGCCGTCACCGGCATTGTCCCGGATACGGTCCACAAAATTCTGACATCAACGGCCAAGCTGCTGCGTCGACTATTCTCTGCCGATGTCGGATATCGTGATCCGGACGCCCCGCTGGCTCAAATCGCACCCGGCAAACGACTGTGGTCGGGGCGTCGTGCGACCGTTGTGCTTACGCACGACCTCGACACCCCCGAGTGCGTGACGGGGTTAAACGCCATCCTGTCAGCCGAAGCCGAGCGGGGCCTTCGCTCGGTGGTGCATGTCCTAACGGGCGGAAAGTATCCGATCAAGTCAGGCTGGTTGCAGGAGTTGGTGCAACGTGGTGTTGAGATTGGGCTCCACGGCCTGACGCATGACTACGCCATCGGCGGGCGACGACCGGAGGTGATACGGTCGCACCTACTTCGAGCGATTGATGCATTAGAACCTATCCGGCCACATTTTTATCGGGCGCCCGCATTTGCCGTGTCCTCACGGCTCGCCAGCGAGGTGGCCTCTTTGGGTTTCCGGTGCGATTCTTCCCGTACCGTGTACCACCCGAGCTATCGCTCCTCGCGCGTATTGCTGCCGTTCCGTCCGCTTGCGCCTGGATCGAACCTCTGCGAGTTGCCGGTGGCAATCGAGGACTCTTGGTTGTTTCGTGACTGGCAGCTTGACGAACGCGCCGCGGCTTCCTACTGTGACAAGGTGCTCGAACGGGCCCTCCAAAGCGGCGGCGTCGTGGTCGTTGACACGCATCCGTCGATCCTGGCGAAATTTCCGACTTTCTATCCGGCACTCCTTGACCGCTGGCTTGCCCAAAGTGACGTTTGGATTGCGCCGCCCAATGCGCTCTTAGATTGTTTCGAGGCTCTATGTGTGGCATAGCAGGTATAGTGGAAGAGGGCACCCAGGTTCCTCAGTTGCTTCAGAAGGTGAGACTGCTCGCCGGTCATCTCCAGCATCGCGGTCCAGACAGCGCTGGTGAGTGGAGCGAAAACGGTGTCGCGTTCGCTCATCGTCGACTCGCCATTTTGGATCCTAGCCCTCTGGGAAATCAGCCCATGGTCAGTCGGGACGGACGCTGGGCGGTGGTGTATAACGGTGAGCTATATAACCATCTGGAACTCCGGCGGCAGCTTGCTGGAACCTGGACGAGTGGGTCTGATGCGGAAACCCTGGTGCGGGCGTTAGAAACGGAAGGGATCGACGCCGTTCACCGTTTCGTTGGGATGTTTTCGTTCGCCGCCTGGGATCGCCTCAACCGGAAGTTGTACCTCGTACGCGATCGAATTGGCATAAAACCACTTTATTACTTTGCGTATGAATCAGGTCTTCAATTCGCATCCGAGCCGGCGGCGCTAGCGGCGACAAATGTTGGGTGCCGGCAACTTAATGAAAGTGCGTTTCCGTCCTACCTGATCCTGGGTTATCCCCCGCCAGATCGCACCTTGTTTCATGGTGTTAAGGCTGTGCTGGCTGGCGAAATTGTAGAGTACTCTTCGGCCGGATTACGCACTCGTCGATATTGGAGACTGCCGGAAACCTGCGAGATGGGCCGCTCGGAAACGGAATGGCAGGAGGAATTCTCATCACTCTGGGAGCAGGTGACACGGGAACATCTTTTGTCCGATGTTCCCGTAGCCATCTTCTTGAGTGGCGGAATGGACTCCTCCGCAGTCTCGGCCGCCGTGGCCACGTATACATCCCAACCGAAGGTATTTATTGCGAGGTTCGCTGAGCGGCGGTTTGATGAGTCAACGGCAGCAGTACGGTTCTGTCAAAGTATCGGGCTTACGCCTACGATACTCAATGTGGAGTTCACAGAGGTGGAAAAGTTGCTCCCCCAACTCGCACGGCATTCGGACCTCCCGGTGTGCGACAGCTCGATGCTCGGCACTTGGCTGCTCTGTAGGGCCGCTTCGAAAGATGTCAAGGTCGTATTGTCAGGTGATGGCGCAGATGAAGTGTTTAGCGGGTATCCGACGTACCGTGCGACTGAACTTCTCGAGTCACCGGTTGGTTCATTGGCCCGGCTCGTGTCGGCTGCACTATG
>JAHFAP010000073.1 GCA_023250495.1 Deltaproteobacteria bacterium
CCGACAGGGACGGCTACATCTATGTCGCCGACCGGGAAAATCACCGCGTGCAGGTCTTCGACGGAAACGGAAAGTATGAAACCCAGTGGAACAACATGCACCGGCCCTGCGCGCTCTACATGGACCGGGAAGCGAACTCGTTATGCTACCTCGGCGAGCTCGGACCCGGGATGCCGGTCAATAAGGATATTCCCAACCTGGGACCTCGCCTGAGCATCCTTACGCACGAGGGCAAGCTGCTCGCGCGGTTGGGCGATATCCGTGGAGGAGAAGCGCCGGGACAGTTCATCGCGCCTCACGGCCTGGCGCTGGATTCGCGGGGAGATATTTACGTCGGCGAGGTCTCATGGACCATCGCCGGGCAGCATCTGAAGCCGCCCCGCGAGATGCGCAGCCTGCAGAAGCTGATCAAGCGGAGCTAATTTGCCCTCACCCCATCCCTCTCCCTCTGGGAGAGGGCGAGGGTGAGGGATTCCGCGCTAACGCCGTCTACAATCGCTTCAGCTTTAATCCCCGCTGCCTGGGAGAGCGAATGCGAACAAGGCGATCGTGACGGCGAACAGCGCTGTAGCGCTCAGGGCCAGCGACCAGTGGACGCCGATCAGGCCGCCGAGCACGCCGACCGTCAGGCCGCTGAAGGCGCGCAGTCCATTGCTCGACATATTAAACAGACCGATCAGCCGTCCGCGCAGATGGGACGGCGCCAAAAGCTGGACGAGTGTCTGGGCCATCGAAACGAAGGTTAGATTGAGGAGCCCGGCAAAGAACAAAAGGCTGAGCGCGAGCGGGTAGCTGTTAGCCGCGGCAAAGCCCGCGATCACGACGCACCACAGGCAGGCGGCGATGATCGCGTTTCTTACCCGCGCCTGCAGGAACCCCCTGCCCTCCAACAGAAGGCCGCCGACGACCGCCCCGGCGGCGTTGGCAGCGAGCAGCAGGCTGTAAGTAACGCCCGCCCCGTCCGTCCCCAGGTCATGGGCATACTCTGGCATCTGGGCTTGAAAAGCGTTGCCGACGAAGAGCGACGAGAAGCCGGCCAGCAGCACCATAGATATGATCGCGCGATTTCCGGAAACCTGCCGCAACACCTCCAGCCCGTCTTTCAACCCAAGTCCCCGCGCCCTGGCGCCGCGCGCCGATTCCCTGGTGTGTCCGGTGTAGGGAACGAGCGCCAGCCACAGGGTGAACGGAAAATAAATCAGAACGTTCGTAAGCAGCCCGAGCGGCGGGCCGAGCAGAAGCATGAGACCCCCTCCGACCGCCGGGCCGAGCAGCACGCCTAACTGGCGGCCTGTCGCGTTGAGCCGGACGGCGCTTTGAAGGTGCTCGGAGCCGACGATGTCGTGGATCAGCAGTTGGCTCGCAGGACTCCACAGCACCCCGGCTAAGCCGTGCACGCTGAGCAAAACCACGGCATGCCACAGCTGAATCGTGTTGGTGAGAAACAGGAGGCCCCAGCTCAACGACACTCCCATGTACATGATCTGGGCGGTCTGTATGATGCGCCGGCAGTCATGGCGGTCCGCCAGCGCGCCGAAGTAAACTGAAAACAGCAGAAACGGCATCCAGTGGCTGAGCACGGCGAATCCTCCCAGAACCGGAGAGTGAAAGGCCTGGAAGATGACCCAGTAGCTGATGACGTGTTCGATGTTGTCGGCCATCATCGACATCATGGTGGTGATGAAATAAATCCGGTAGTCCCGGTGGTGGAGCGCGGCGAACGCGACTCTTTCGCGGGGAAGAGGCGCGGACCCGGAGAGAGACTCAACGTCAGATTTCTTTACGATCGTTGCGTCCGTGGCTATTGATGGAACTCGGTTCTCGGGACTCACGACAAAAAACACCTCCGCAACCGCGCGCCGGCTTGTTGTTTGTGCGATCGGTGGCGCTGAGAAAAAATATCACTCCACAAACTAGCGAAACATGTGCCGCGATGCAAACAGATAGAGAGAGAGAAGCTTTCGGATTGCAGCTACTTCCTGAGCGGGTTCCGCGTAAACCACTCAAGGACTTCCTGCGCGTTTTTGTCAGGCGGGAATACCGGATAGAAGACCTTTTCTATTCGTCCGTCTCGTATGATCAGCGTCAGCCGTTTAATCAGCGTCATCGAGTCAACTTGAAACGTCGGCAGCCGCAGCGCGTTCGCAAAGGCCAGCTTCGCGTCGCTCAGCAATTCGAAGGGAAGATGAAGTCTCTGCGCCACCTCTTGCTGATACTCCGTGCTCTGCGTGCTGAGGCCACAAACCTGTGCTCCAAGCGCCTGTAGCTCTTTGAAGTGGTCTCTAAACGCGCACGACTGCGGCGTGCATCCCCGCGCGCCCGGAATCTCATTCCAACCCTTGGGCGGCTCCTCATCCGGCCTGCCCGTGCGCGGATAGCAATAAACAACAGTCCTGCCGGAGAGCGCCGCCAGATCCACGAGCGTCCCCTTTGTTGAACGAAGCGGTACAGGAGAAAGTCGCAGCTCAGGCAGATGATCGCGCGCGCCGTCGTCAATCGGGATGGGAAGATCCGCCGGTAGCTCGTAAATATTGTCTGCCCTAGCCATGAGATCGAATTTCTGGCCTTGAGGCTCCGCTCAGAGAACGGGGCAAACGACCTCTCCTCTGCACAGCATCAACCCTTTCACTTAACGGCCTCTTTGAAGACTGGTAGGTGCCGCTTAGCAGTTCGCCGGTCCTCGTCCGCCATCGCCCTGTATCCCTCTGCCAGTTTTCCGTGGAGATCCTTTTTCCGCGATGCCCGTAGGATGAGTTTAACTTTCCGAGCCATCTTTCCTCCGTAAAGTAATACTTTTAACTGGAGAATCTACTGCGAGTCGTGAGGCGAAACAAGGACACAGAGAGAAAAAAGCCCGGGCTGGATAGAACCACGGGCCTTTTGAATCTTCAAATGCAGGCGAGAGTAGCAATTATCACGCTCGATCCAACAAGTTCTCTACGACTCGCACTGAACACTTGGGGAATCCGAATTGCATAGGCGCGTTCGATCTGTATCCGTGGGCGGGCCGATCTTCATTCGCCTATGTTTCCGCCAGACTTGCTTCTTTAATTCCAGCAATTCGCGACGCAGCTTTGTAGAGTGGTTCACGCGGTGTCCTCGCGTGAGCCCTTCCACCAGTGCTGCAATGGCAGGAAAGTCGTGCTTGTACTCGTCCGTTCCCTTCCTCCCAAAATAGCGAAAGTCCGAGCTGAGGAGCACGTAAGCGTTCTCGAACGTCATCCCGACGTCCCTCCTGCGTTGGTCAGATTGCTTGTGGTATTGGACATGCCTCTTCAGCCGAGGCTTTCCTTCAACATTTCTGTAAATGCAATCGGGCCGCTTCACATACTGCCGCTTCCGATAGTAGTCGCCCTTGTCCAGCTTTGCGGTCACCTTAGCGATATAGATCAGGCGCTCGCCGTAATTCTTACCCCCGAATCCAAAAATGATTTCCCCTTTCGCCGCGTTCTTGCGTATCTTCGGCTTGCAGATTGCCAGGCTCAGGAGTCCCCGCCAGACGCACGGAGCGCCGCCCCCGTCGGCCACCAGCTTATATATGTAGAGGCTCCCTCCCATCGCGTTAATGGTTGTGTTTTAGGAGTCGCGCTCTTTGTTTTTTGAACCAACTGTAAAAGCGTCCGGCATCGCAAAATTCCGGTAGCCGCGCACTGCGCTGCAAGTAGCCATCTTTGACCGTCAATCCTCCCCACCTATGGATGAGATCCGGCGCCACCCGATAAGCCTTCCGGCGAAACGACCCAATCGGGATGCAGCAGTCTAGCCGCCCGGACAGGCGGGGTTTTCCTGTCACTACGACGTCCTGCTTTCGCGGCGACCGAACACGGCGGGTGTGAGCGTTTCTGTCCCACTCGCGCTTTGGAATCTCGTCCGCTGGCTGGATCGAATCGATGACGTAAATCCCGATCAGTGCGTAAACTAGCTGCCGCTGCCGAGGCACGGCACGCAGCCCCGCATAGAAAACGATCAGGTCGCTACGCCGAAGCTTCTGTTGGATCTGCGCCGCTCGTTGGTTAGAATCACCATACGTGAGTTTGGCAAAGTCCGGGTCGAGATGCATTGTCCGTTGCCGCAGGCGCGCCGGTAATTCCCATCCAAAGCGGGCCAAAGCTGGTATAAGTAGCGTGTAAGGCCGGCGCATGCGCCGATGCTGCGGGTAGGCTTCAGGGATCGGGACGTAAGCGAATTCCCATGTCTTTGGATTGACCGGCCCGTTCCATCCGCCGCCCTCATCCGTCACATCAGCCCCAACGCGGACCAACAACGCTCTCATGGGCCAGCTAATACCTTCTATCGGAGATGAACTGCCTCCAAGGGAATATATCTGTATCGTAGTTGAAGCAGCGAGGCGCCGATTGATGGTTATATGCCAATCCGAGTTTGTCACCGATATCTTTCGTTATCTTAAGCGCCTCCGACTCGTTCAGATTACAGACCACGAAATCGTATTCCATTTTGATATTTTTATCGGTGCATTTGCGTTTGGGGAAATTGTCTTCTGCGGACCACCTGTCTTGAAGCGGGTCGCTCCAGACTTGCTTCCCCCTCTCAGCTTCGCGCGAGAAATCGATGAGAACAGTTTCTCGTGTGCCAACAAGACTGACCGTCATGTGTGCGCCTGCCTTATAATTATGTTTCAAGAGTAGACACTTATAGAAAAACATCACCTGCCAGACCAGCCCCACTATCTGTACGAACCTAAAATACCGTCTACCTTTATATTCGGAAAAGAGATAGCCGGTCTCGGCATACTCAAGTTCTCCAAGATTTGTGATTCGCAGGTATCGAGAGAGAAGAGTTGTGTTGTAAAACTCACTATATAAAACTAGAGAATTGAACGTTGTGCGGTCATTCATCGGCAAGCCAAGTTTTTCATATGGCTGCTCGCCGTGTAAATGGCCGTCTCTTATGGTTTGCGTCAGCTGCGCAATGTCCAGGCACGTTGACTGAAAGGCAGTTGGCTCAACGATAACTGCAAGCCACGAGAATGCTCCCGCGACCTCACGTGAGCTCTCAGAATGCCTGTCCTCTCCCAGGGAGGTCGAGAGATCGTTTCTCCCGAAATTTGCGTGCTCAGGATCACCATAGCCAAGTTTCGTTGCAAAAAACGATCTTGCAACACCAGAGCTTTCAGTAGCTAGTTCCGGATGCTCCTCAACGTCTTTCACAAGCTTGTCTGAAAATATGCCCAAGTTTAAATGGTCAAGGCTCGGACTCAGCAGGACAAAATCTCCGTCTCCGTCGATGTGACCGTAATGAGGTGTCTGACTAGATCTAGGATCTTGCGCAACTTTCTCATACACAAAATGCATAAGGCCGTTGGCTGTTAGTATTCCTTCGTGGTTTGCCGCCTTCCCGGACAGGCCTTCGAGTAGGTAACCCGTAAAAATAGAATTTTCCCCTTTTGGTCCTCCTCCATCAGCAACAGTTTCGTCGGCCTTTCCTGCTGTGATTACTTGCCGAGCATGGCGTTGCAGCATATCAGTAACAAAACGTTGGCCCGATGGCGGCGAGACACGTCGCATGGCCAAGCCGCTATAGCAAGCGTCCATAATGAAAAGAATGTGTTTCGCTTGGATGAGATCCGCGCTACGCGTTAAATCATCCCACCGAATCAATGTGTGAAGGCTGTCCCCCCTTGCCGTCAACCGGCACAAGAAAGCCAACGTTTTCTCGTTTTCCTTTTTTCGTATGACCGTGCCCCGCGAAGAAGACTAAGATCCGGTCGTTTGGATCGTTAGCCGTGTTATGAAAATCTAGGTAGGCCTGAAAAATTCGGTCCTTTGTTGCCTTAGCATCCTTGAGCACAATGACATGCTTCGATGGAAATCCCAACGACGAAATCAAGGTCTCTGCGACAGCAGCAGCATCGTTGCACGCATATTCCAGATGCGGTGCGTACTTGTAGTTGTTGATACCGACAACTAGAGCCCAACTGTTGTTATACGCTGACTTGTACTCTTGCCCGGTCACTGCAGCCTCCTGTTCTCACAGAGAGCCATTTTTCTCTTTCAGCAGCCTCATGATTTTCTCCTGCACTCCGTCGAAGCCGCCGTTGGACATGACCAGGATGACATCTCCTTCTTTCGTCTCTGCGGCGACATAGGCGGCAATCTCAGCCGCCTTCTACAATTTATTCCCACACCGTCTCAACCCACTCCCCCTCCTGTATTTCTTCATCTGCGGTAATGAGGGGATAGCCCAGGTGGCGGGCAGTGGCGACAATAGCTCTATCCGCTGGGTCACGGATGAAGGATAAACCCGCCGCCTCTAAGAGAATCTCCAAAGTATAAGGCTGAACTTGGAAGTTTGGTGCTCTATCAATCTCTTGAGCCCAGCGGTGGAAAGGCAGCTTGAACCTTATGATCTGTCTTTCGCTGAGCCGCATGGCCTCCTCCAAAGCCGATACCGGAATGACAATCACATTCTTCCCTTCGTGGGCAGCCTGAAAGATCCTCTTGGCCTTCCGACCCAGTCGATTCAGCTTGCCCGTCACCACAAAGATCAGAGGGTGCGTATCTGTGACGTAGATCACTTGAGCTGCTCAATCAGCCGTTGGAACGATGCTTCCCTTTCTCGTTTTAGCTCCTCAAGCGCTCGGTCCACATCACCGATAAGCTCCGCAGTCCCTTCTAGCTTCAAGGGCTTACCCTTTAAGATCCGTTGGTAAAAACCCAGTTCCTCGCCAACTCTGTCATGCCAGCGAGCGTCTACGAGCACAGCCTTGACCTTTGATCTCTGGGTAATGGCAACGGGGCCCTTCCCCTTGTTAACTTCATCTACTAGAGTACTCAACTTAGCTCTAGCTTCACTTAAAGAAAGCTGTTTCATTGGTTTCATCCTCCCTATTCATTCTGTACAATCAATTGTACAAGAAGCTCCCAGGTGGTTCAAGTCCCTTTCTCCTCCAACATCCGCAAAATCTTCTCCTGCACGCCGTCGAAGCCGCCGTTGGACATGACCAGAATGACATCGCCCTTCACAGCTTCTCCGGCCACATAGTGCGCGATCTCGTCGGCCTTCTCGATAAACACGGCGCGGCCGTCGCCTGTGAGACAATTGATTTCCCGAATCACCTCTTCAGCCGGAAGGCGTTCTTCTGCCGGGATCTTCTCCGGCTGATAGAGCCCGGCGACTACGATTCGATCCGCGCAACCCAGTGCCTGGGGAAATTCACGCGCGAAAACCCGCCGCCTGCTGGTGTTGCTTCTGGGCTCGAAGATGGCCCAGAGTCTGCGGCCGGGATAGGCGCTTCTTACCCCCTCGATCGTCTCCTGAACTGCCGTGGGATGATGAGCGAAATCATCGACAACCGTTATGCCTCCGACCTCGCCTTTCAGCTCCTGCCGCCGCCTGACTCCGGCAAAAGTTGCCATCGCTTCTCCGATGACATCATGTCCGATGCCTAGCTCTCGCGCCGTCGCATAGACGGCAAGGGCGTTATTCACGTTGTGGCGGCCGATCAGGCTCACTTTAATTTCGCCCTCTGAGCTCTGTCGGTCATAAACCTCGAACCAGCTCGCGCCGCCGCAGACGCGGATATTCCTCGCTTGCCAGCCTCGCGGCTCTCCGTCGCCGTAGAAGATCACCGGGCTGCGGGCCGCTGCGGCCACATCCTTTGCCGCTTCGTACTCGTTGCAAACCAAAAGAGTTCCAGACGAAGGGATCATCTCTGTCAGACGTCGGAACGAATCCTTGAGGTGATCGAGGTCGCGGTAGATGTCCGCATGGTCGAACTCCAGGCTGGTCAAGATCACCTTCTCCGGCCGGTAGTGGAGAAACTTCGGCCCTTTGTCGAAGAAGGCGCTGTCGTACTCGTCTCCTTCGAGCACGACCCACTCCCTGCTCCCCTGCCTGAAACCGCTGCCAAAGTTGCGCGACAGGCCGCCGATGAAGAAGCTGGGCTCCCATCCGGCTCTGGCCAGAATCCAAGCCATGAGCGCAGAGGTGGTCGTCTTGCCATGCGTCCCCGCGACCACGAGAGATCTTCTCGAACCGATCAGGAATCGCCCCAAAGCCTGGGGAAAGGAAAGATAGGGAACCCCGAGCCGCAACATCTCCTGGACCTCAGGATTGTCGCGCGAAACCGCGTTGCCGACCACGATCAGATCCGGACGCTCGCGGAGATGCTCCGCCTGATAACCCATAAGCACCTTAATCCCCAGCTCTGCCAGATAGCCGCTCATCGGAGGATAGACATTCTGATCCGAGCCTGTGACCCGATAACCCTGAGACAGGAGCAAGCCGGCGAGCGGCGCCATGCCGACGCCGCAAATCGCGATGAGGTGAACGTGGCCGCGCGGCAGGAGAGCGCTCATTGCAGCACGGTCTTCATGATCAGGTCGTGAATATAGGGACGAAAGGTCTTGATCTTGTCGCTGCTGCGCGAGGGATGGACGCGGTTAGTGAGAAGAATGATATGGCAATCCTTCTCCAGGTCCCACCATATCGATGTGCCGGTGAAGCCCAGATGACCTACCGATGTAGGGGAAAAATAGCTGCCGCTGGAGGAGTTCTCCGCCGAAGGCGTGTCCCAGCCCAGAGTATAGGTCGAGCCCTTCACGGTCTCGTCGCGCGCGAGAAACTCCTGCACCAGAGGCGCGGGCAACAGGGGATCGTCGCCGGCCAGACATTTCCTGAATCGGATTAGAAAACGATGGATGTCTCGAGCATTGGCGAAGAGGCCGGCATG
Organism: Deltaproteobacteria bacterium; assembly: GCA_023250495.1. Lineage (GTDB taxonomy): Bacteria > Desulfobacterota > Binatia > UBA9968 > UBA9968 > JAHFAP01. The sequence goes on from JAHFAP010000073.1 coordinate 8,693, forward strand.
TCCGGCGACGCCACCCATCGCATAGGCATTGTCGTCGTGCACCTCGCCGCAGAGAACCCGCTTGCGCCACGGGCACTCCTCGGTCGGGGCGATCATCTCCCGCACGGGCTGGAGGCGCCGGGTCCTGATCTGCGTGAGATCGATAAAGGATGTCGAGCGCAATCCCATGGGCTTAAAGATCCTGTCCTGGCAGTAGCGGTCTAAGCTCCAACCGCTGATCTCCTCCACGACCTCCCCCAGCAGTATGTAGCCGAGATCGCTGTAGAGACTCTGCGTGCCTGGAGGGCTTACGGCCTTTTCTCTGTGAATCTGCTCAAACACGTAATTCTTGGCCGCGCGGCTGGCGACAAAGTTGATCCTCCCCTTTTTTTCCCCTTTGACGATATCTTCGTAATAGGATTTCCAAGCCGGCAGGCCGGAGCAGTGGGCCAGGAGATGGCGGAAGGTGACATGCGTCTTGCCGAACACGCCGAAGTTGGGAAAAAAGCGGGTCACGCGGTCATCGAGCCGGATCTTCTTCTCCCGCACGAGCAGCATGACGGCGGGAGTCGTCGCCAGAGGCTTGGTCAGCGACGCTAGATCGAAGATCGTATCCGGTTGCATGGGCGTCTTCTCCGGGACAAGAGAACGAAAGCCAAAGGCGCTCTCGAAGACGATCTCGTCGCCTTTACTAACCAGCGCCACGGCTCCGGGAAAAACTCCCTGACCAACCGCCTCTTTGAAGGCGTCCTCGACAGGATGAAACATCATCGCTCTAACCAGAAAAAATCATGTGAACGGAGATTCGAGCAGGGCAAGAACCCCCGCCTTTCCGTCGAGCCCCATCTTGACGCCAAAGGGCATCAAAAGGTTCTCATCGCCGTGGCCCGCGGCAAGCCCAGTGACGACAGGATAAGGTGCGTCCTGGAAAAGCTCGCGGACAATTTTCCTCAATCCCCGCTCCCCTTCCCCTTCGCAGCGGGTGAAGCTTCCGAAGACCAGACCCGCTATCCCGGTCAACTTTCCGGCCATCTTTAAGTGCGTGAGCATGCGCTCAATCCGATAAGGCTTCTCGCCGATATCTTCGAGCAGGAGGATCTTGCCGGCGGTCTGGATCTCATGGGGCGTGCCGAGGGTCGTGATGATGGTGGAAAGACAGCCTCCCACCATCTCAGCCTCAGCCACCCCAGGCCGTATGGCCTCCCCCAACTCAAGCCGCCACTGACGCTTCTCCCCCATCAAAGTTCCCCAAAAAAAATCTGCGCTCCGCCCTTCTAACCCACGGGCCACTTCCATCGCCACCATGGGGCCATGAAAGGTTACCATACCACACCGCTGCAGCAGCCAATTCAAAAGAATGCTCACGTCACTGTAACCGACAAAAATCTTAGGGTGGCGGCGGATAACCTCAACATCCAGGAGAGGCAGCAACTGGACGGAGCCGAACCCTCCGCGGGCGCAGAAGATAGCGGCGATATCCTTGCGCTCAAAGAAATTCTGCAGCGTCCTGGCCCGCTTCTCCTGCTCCCCGGCGAGGTAGTCGTTCCGCTCTAGAATGTCTCCAGGCAGCTCGACGGCAAAGCCCGCACGCTCAAGTGCCTGGACCCCTGCCCTGAGCTGCTCGTCCTGAACCGAGCCCGCGGGAGCCACCACTCCGATCTTTTCCCCCCGTTTCAAGGGAGCCGGTTTTTTCACCTGCACTCGGCTTCTCCACAGCGCGACTCCGGCAAGATATATTACCGATTGCGGGGCCTGTGGATAATTTGTTCGCCTCGCTTCTTCAGGCGCCGCTGCCGGAGCTTGAATGATCTTGCATATTGGCAAAAAAGTCTCTCCAGCACAAGCGATTTTTGACTGGCTGCGAGTTACGAGACGACCTGCCAGCGACGCTCCATATGGTTGACATCGAAGCCCGCCGACAGTAATAGATACCAGAGACCCGCACACCTTTTACCGGCTCTTTTCACAGGGTCTGCGCAAAACTATCCACAGATTTTCCACAGCCATGAAGATAAAGCCGGAGCAAACCGACAGGCTTGTGGCTCAACTCTTGAAGGCCTACTATTCGAAGGAGCTGATCGTCCTGAAGGCCCAGGAGAGCGCTGTCCGGGCTAAAATCAAAAATACTATAACGAAAAACTTTCACGAGGAAGAAACGATCGAGGAGGAGGCGCGGCAGGTGCTCGCCGCGCACGCCGGCCAGGTCAAGCAAGCCGGGGAGATGGACCATTACAAAATGTTCCTGCTCATCAAGAAGAAGCTGGCGCAGAAGAAGGGATTCGTCTTATGAGCCGCCTATCGGAGAGCCGGATTTCTCACCTCGCCCACCTGATCATCGACGGGCTGTGGAAGGAAGATCTGGCGGATTTTCCCAACGAGGCGCGCGCCCTGGGGGAAACCAAGAACGTCCTCAATGAGTTTTTCAACCATGAAGATCGCCTCGACGAGATCGTGCGCCAAAAAATCCAATCGCTCTCCCGCCCCGTTCCTCCCGGCAGCCGAGAGTGGGACGTGCTCTACCGCAAGTACCTGGAAGAAGAGCTTCGCAAGCAGCGAAAATAGGGTGGTGGATTGTTCTCAGACTTACGGGCCAGTGGGCGACAGGAATGGAGATTCTTCGCTCCGCTCAGAATGACACTCAAGAGGCTTGTCATCCTGAACGAAGTGAAGGATCTCTCTCCTTGCTTTTCCGGGTTGCGTGTGTAATAGGTGAGAGACCCGGGCCATCGCAGAGTGCTACCGGTCTCTTGACAGCGTAGGATTCGTGCTTAAACATAGGCCGCTTGCGTAATTTCTCGTAACAGCCGCTTACAAGAGGTTTTTTTAAATTCAGCGAGTTAAGCTGATCGTCCGAAAGGAGGAGGAAAGTGAAGATCAGACCTTTACAGGATCGTGTTATCGTCAAAAGGATCAACGAGGAAGAGAAAACCAAGGGAGGCATCATCATCCCGGATACGGCCAAGGAGAAACCCCAAGAGGGGCGAGTGGTTGCGGTGGGCAAAGGAAAATTAAACGAGGCCGGCAAGGTCGTCCCGCTTGATGTCAAGGTCAACGACCGGATCCTCTTTGGCAAATATTCCGGCTCAGAGATCAATATTGACGGCGAGGAACATCTGATCATGCGCGAGGAGGATATCCTCGGCGTGATCGAAAAATAACCAGTCCCAAAACTTAGGAGGCAAACCATGGCAGCAAAGATCGTTAAATTTAACCAAGAGGCGCGAGAGGCCATTCTCAAGGGAGTGAATCTCCTCGCGGACGCGGTCACGGTCACCTTGGGCCCCAAGGGTCGCAACGTGGTCCTGGACAAATCTTTCGGGGCGCCGAACGTGACCAAAGACGGGGTCACGGTGGCGAAAGAGATCGAGCTTGAGGACAAGTTCGAGAACATGGGCGCCCAGATGGTCAAAGAGGTCGCGAGCAAGACCTCCGACGTCGCCGGCGACGGCACGACGACAGCGACCGTGCTCGCCCGCCAGATCTTCGCCGAAGGGGTCAAGATGGTTGTGGCCGGCCACGACCCGATGTCCCTCAAGCGAGGGATCGATAAGGCGGTCGCGGCTGTCGTGGAGGAGCTCAAGAGCCTCTCCA
>JAHFAP010000074.1 GCA_023250495.1 Deltaproteobacteria bacterium
CTTTTTGCCTCGACATACCAGGTTTAGCGCAAGGCAAACAGGCTTGGTGTTTGAGCGCGGGCTCCGATTCCCATGATGGCCGGTTCAACGCTCTGGTTACCCGATTATGAACCTCAAAGAAGTCTGTGAGACTCTGAGCCGGGAGATTCGGAAACTCGTGCCCTACGACCGACTAGCAATCAACCTGCCGGAAAAAGACGAAAACTACGTGCGTGTTTACGCCGAAGAATCCCGCTTGCCCGCGGCCGCTATCCCTGAGGGCCTCTCGGTGCGAGAGGGAACCGCTACCGGCTGGGTCCTGGACCATCACGAGCCCGTCGTATGCCGCGACGTTCTCCAAGATTCCCGCTTCCCCCTAACCCACAAAAGATACAAGGGCGTGGGGCTGCGCTCTTACGTGATCCTTCCTCTAATGGCCGAGGGGAAGGCTCTAGGAGCATTGAACCTGGCAAGCCTAAGGCCTCGCTGCTATGGGAAGAAGCAAGTCGAGATCCTCTCTCCCATAGCTGAGATCCTCTCCGTGGCGGTTGAAAACTCAATCCTCTATGAGGGGGCCCAGAGGCGCGAGGAGTTGCAAAAGCTCTTTAAGGAGCTCAGCCAGGACATCACTAGTCTCGATATCGATAGCCTGCTTAAGAAGCTCACGGAAAAAGTGCGGGAGATCCTCAAAGTCGATGTTTCCGATGTCAGGGTATTTGAGGCGGGGAGATGGATTCTTAGAGGCGTCTCAGGGATTGATTCCGATCTCATCCCCTCTGCTAGAACCGGAACCGCTATGGGCCGTTCAGGCTGGATTATCAAGCATCGCAGACCTTTGGTGATACCTGACGCAGCTCACGAGCAAAATCTTCCCTCAGGAGAAACCATACGAAGCCTTGGGCTCCGAGCTTACCTGGCGGTTCCACTCTTTTCCAGGGGCGGAGAGGTCATAGGCGTCCTCCGGGCCTTAGGCTATCAACCGAGAGAGTTTATCCCTGAAGAAGTGGACCTGCTGCAGCAGTTGGCCAACGGCGCGGCTATCGCTCTTGAGAACGCTAAGCTTTTTGAAGAGGTCCAGAGCAAATCCAGAGAGCTGGAATCGACCAACACCCGTCTCAACAGGCTCTTAGGACAACAAAGCGCGCTGCGGGAGATCTTCTCGCAGATCAACCTTGTGGACATGGGTCCCTTGCTCGACCAATTGACGCAGCAAGCACTAAGTCTCCTCCATGCGGATCACGCTGTCCTAAGGCTTCTAAGCCCGGATGGCACCCTGCGCGCGGTCTCCCTCGCGGGGAGAGGTGTGGAACGGGTCCAAGATCGCCTCCTGGAATTCGGCAAGGGCCGCTCCACCTGGATTATGGAAAACCAGCGACCCTTAGCGATCATGGACATCCATCAAGACAAGGTGTTCGGCCCAGCTCCTCTTTTGCAGGAGTTAGGCGCGCGAGGGTATCTCGGAGTGCCGCTGATCTCACGCGGGCAGAAATCGATCGGCGTACTCACTGTCTCTACCGTTAGAGAGAGGGAATTCACCGAGGAGGAGATCGCCCTCGCTCGGCAGTTGGCCTCAGCGGCGGCCGTCACCATCGAGAACGCCAGGTTGTTTGAAGAGGTGCAAAACAAATCGGCCGAGCTGGAAGAGGCATTCAAGGCCAAATCCGCTTTTCTCAACACCATGGCCCACGAACTCAAGACCCCGCTCCATGTGATCGTGGGCATGCAGCAGCTCCTTTTAGAGGAAGCTTACGGGAAGATTACGGAGGAGCAGAAAGAAGCTTTGGAACGCATAGAGCGCAACGTCCGCGATCTCCTAAGCCTTATAGACGAGATCCTGGAGTTAGCGCGCTTAGAGGTGAGGAGGGTACCGCTGCATATCGAGGAATTTACGGTTAACGAAATGATTCAGGGGCTTGAATCTTCCTTGATGCCTTTGGCGAAAGAAAAAGGGCTGGAGCTCAAGTTCGAAATCGGCGCCGGCATACCGCCCCTCAAAAGCGACCGCTCCAAGATCAGTGAGATCCTGCAGAACTTGCTCGCCAACGCGGTGAAATACACCGACGAGGGCAAAGTCGAGCTGCGAGTCTCGCTGCAACACCCGGACACCGACACTCAAGTCGGGCGCGTTTCATGGTCCGTGCGGGACACCGGAATAGGGATCAGGGAGTCAGACCGGCCGCGCCTCTTCGAGCCTTTCTACATGGCCGAGGGAGTGGACCGGAGGAAATATCCAGGGACTGGTTTGGGTTTGAGCATCGTCAAGCGCCTCGTGGAGCTGTTAGAGGGCGACCTGCAGGTTGAGAGCGAATTGGGAAAGGGCTCGACCTTCACGGTCACCCTTCCCCTGGCTCACACGGACGGCGAAGCAAGATAAAACTGGAGTGTTGAATTCCATTACTCCATCGCTCCATCGCTCCATTACTCCATCACTCCAGTCGTTTTTTTGTCTCTAATCGCGCGCCAGACCTTCTCGGGCGTTAGCGGAAGATCATAGAGCCTCACGCCCACAGCATTGTAAACGGCGTTGGCAACCGCCGAGGCCACCGGGAGAAGTCCTCCCTCGCCCATCCCTTTGGAACCGTACGGGCCGGGACCATTTCGGTTTTCCAGGAGGATCGTTTCAAATTCATCGGGCAGATCGCCGAAATTCGGCACACGGTAGTCTATGAGATTAGGATTTAAGAGCTGGCCGTCTTTGTAGACCATCTCCTCGCGCAGTGTGTGGCCGACGGCGAACATGACAGCGCCTTCGTCCTGGCCGACGCACTGGATCGGATGGATCGCCCGTCCCACGTCCGCCACCGAGACATATTTCAAGATTTTTATGTCGCCGGTATCCCGATCTACTTCAACCTCTGCGCCTCCCCAACTCGTTTCCCAGAAGGTGGTTGGCGAGCCCAGCACCGCCTTCGCGCTCTTCTGATCCTGATAAGAGCCTTCCCCGATGATCTCTCCGGCATTGGCGCCAAAGTATTTGGCGATGACTGCGTTGTAGGAAATCTTCTTGCCCCTAAGGCTGTTGACCTGTCCGTCTTTGAGGAACAAGTTGCCGACTTTCTCCTTGAGCGCCTTCGAAGCCGCCCGCCAAAGCTGTCGCTTCAAATCCTGGGCGGCACGCTGCACGCAAAGACCCATCACGACCATCGAGCTGCTGGCATTGGTGGCCGGATCGTACGGAGTCGTATCCGTGTCCAACTGCGCCACGATGACCCGGTCCAAGGGCAAACCAAGCTCCTCCGCAACGACTTGACTCAGCGCCGTTCGCGCCCCCTGTCCAAGCTCAACCGTGCCGGTCAGCAATACCACGCTGCCATCGGAAACCATCTTCACCACCGCCGAAGCGATTTTATAGGTTCCCCCGCCGTCCTTCATGCAGCAGCTCAGCCCTTTGCCGGCATTTCCCCTCGCGCTCTTTCGCCTCCAGCCGATAGCGCGCGCGGCGCGCAGCAGCCCCTGCTTAAGATCGCAATCCACCGGCGTATCTCCGGGCGTGTAGGCGTCCCCTTTCTTGAGCAGGTTCTTAAGACGAAAATCCAGCGCGTCGATGCCGAGCCTTTCAGCGATGATGTCCATCTGGGATTCGTAGGCCCAGGTAACTTGCAGCGTGCCGAAGCCGCGGAAGGCCCCGGCCGGCGCGGTGTTGGTATAAACCGTGTAGGCGTTGGTCTTGACGTGTGGAATTCGGTACGGGCCGAGCGCCCGGTAGCCGGCCTTTTGCGTGACGCGCGGGCCTGCGTCGGCATAGGCGCCCGTATCCATGTAGATCTCGCACTCGCGCGCCACCAAACGGCCGTCGCTGGCGACGCCGGTCTTGATGCGGAAGCGGGCCGGATGGCGCGTGACCGTCTTGAAGCTTTCTTCCACAGAGAGGACGATCTTGACCGGCCGGCGCGCCTTCCAGGACAAGGCCGCAGCCAGCGGCTCGATCTTAACCGAGAGCTTCCCGCCATAACCGCCGCCGACATAAGGGACAATGACGCGGACGCGGTTGAGCGGGAGGCGGAAGATCCCCGCCACATGCTCGCGCAGCGTGAAGGGATCCTGGCTGGCGGCCCAAAGGATAATTCTGTCGCCCTCGAAGTGAGCGACGGTCGCGTGAGGCTCCATGGAATAATGCTGCACGCGCGGAAAAGTGAAAGTGTCCTCAAAAATATGGGCAGACTTCTTGAACCCTTCAGCCGTGTCTCCCCTGGCATAGCTGAACTGGTAGCAGAGATTGGTGCCTTTGAATTTCTCCGAGGCTTGATAGTGGTAGCCGTGAAGCTCGCCGCCTGCGGAGACGCTCTCATGGACCAACGGGGCATTGGCCCTGAGCGCTTCCTCGAGATCGTTCACCGCAGGGAGTTCCTCATAGTCCGCCTCGATCAGGCCGAGCGCCTCCTCGGCGGTCGCCGCATCCACCGCCGCTACGGCAGCCACCGGGTCGCCTACATATCTTACTTTGTCCACCGCCACGATGGGCTGGTCTTTGTAAGCGGCGCCATAGTAGTAATTGAGAGCGCCGAGATCGTCCCGAGTGAGGACCGAAATGACGCCGGGGAGCCTCTCTGCTTTGCGGGCATCTATCTTAACCAGTCTGGCGTGAGGAAAAGGGCTCCTCAGTATCTTCCCGAAAGCCATGTTCGGCAGCTCGATATCAACCGTATAAAGCGCGCTTCCGGCGGCCTTCTCCACCCCATCGACTCTGGGAAAAACTCGGCCGACAATTTTCAGCCCGTCAGCTCGTTTCACAAGTGACCTCGATCGCGGTATTGTCTCTGCACCCACTCCATCGCCTGCTCTCTGGTGCGGATCTCTCCCTCGAGCTGCGCTTCTTTGAGTAGCTCCAGAATTTCGTGGAAGATGGGCCCCGGCGAAAAGCCCATGGCGATCAGCTCTTTTCCCCCGAGCAGCGGCTCCGGATGAATCTCTTCCTGCTTTAGCTCGGCCAGCTTCCGCCGGCAGAAGTCATAGTACTGGAGGTCGCCGTTCGACGCCATGGCATCAAGTCGCATGAGCTCCAGAAGCTCTTCGATCCCCTCCTCGCCGAGAAAACGCTTCAGCGTGCTGAGACGCATCTTGGGCGCCTGGGTATGGCGCAGATGGCTCTTCACCAGGTAGGCGACCCGTTCCCACACGGCCCGGCTGCGCTTGAGCCGCTTGAGGATCTCCACCGCCATCTCCGCTCCTTTTTCGGTGTGGCCGTAGAAAGTGATCCGCTCCTTCTCTCGCTGCGCGCAGACGGGTTTGGCGATGTCGTGGAGGAGACATCCATAGGCCAGCGTCTCTGAGATTTGAGATTTGAGATTTGAGATTTGCTCCAACATCAGCAGCGTGTGAGCGAAGACGTCGCCCTCCGGATGAAAATCAGCGCTTTGCTCCACGCCCTTCATCTGCACGACTTCAGGCAAGATGGCGGACAGGAGCCGGCTTTCGTCCAGGATTTCAAAACCTCTTCGCGCTCCGCCTTCGGTCAAGATGCGGGTGACTTCTTCTCCGATCCTTTCCCACGATATCCGGGTGATCGTAGAGGCCTCCGCCTGGATGGCCCTGAAGGTATTCTCTTCGATCGTAAAGCCAAGACCGGCGGCGAAGCGCGCGGCCCGCACCATGCGCAAACGATCCTCCTGAAATCGCTCGCGGGGATCGCCGATGGCGCGGACCAGACGACGGTTCAGGTCCTCTTTCCCGCCGACCAAATCGATAACTTGCTCCTCGATCGGATCGTACATCATTCCGTTGATAGTGAAGTCACGCCGCAGGATATCCTCTCGCATGCTGGCAAAGCGGACATGGCTGGGCCGGCGGCCGTCAAGATAGGGTCCGTCGTGGCGAAAAGTGGCCACCTCAAAGGGGTCGTCCTCGAACAAGACTAGAATGACCCCGAACTGTGTTCCAACCTCGATGGTCTTGGAAAAAATTTTTTGCACGGCCTCCGGCTTCGCGGCCGTGGCGATGTCGTAATCCTGCGGTGGCTTTCCCAGCAGGGTGTCGCGCACGCAACCGCCCGCGAAATAGGCTTCGTAGCCCTCTTCTCTTAGGCGCTTGATGATAGCGATGGCTTTTTCCCGTCGCGCCACGGATGGACCTCGGGAGGAACTGGATGAGAAAGGAAAGAAAGAGAAACGGTCGCTGGGACTACTGCACAGGCAGGTTTGAGCCAGAGAGAAATTCCTGGACCTTCCCCTGGAGCTCCTGGAAGGTAAACGGCTTAACGATGTAATCGTTGCATCCCGCGTCTATGCAGGTCTTAAGATCGGCGTCCCTAAAGAGAGCGGTCGCGGCCAGAATAGGAATACCCTGAGTCTCGGGACGGGAGCGCAGCAGCCGTGTAGCCTCCCGGCCGTCCATGCCAGGCATCATGATATCCATCAGGATCAGTTCTGGCTTCTCCTCGACCGCCTTCTCCACCCCTTCCTTGCCATGCTTGGCAGGAATGGCGGAAAACCCCATCAACTCCATCTGCCAGATAAGGAGCTCTCTCATATCCGGGTGGTCTTCAACGACGAGGACTTTTTTCATAGCGAGAGTTTTCCTTTCGAAAAAAACCGCCTGTGCGGACGGTGTATTGAAACATACTATAGACCTTTGCCCGTGTCAAGCGGAGTTTTGAGCGCGGCTTTGGCCTGGTCGGCAACCACGACCACAATGAGCTTTTCGGGTTGGAGATAGCGCCTGGCCGCGCGCAGCACGTCCTCCCGGCTGATCCCGCGGATGATATCGGGATAACGCTCAGGATAGTCCAAGCCGAGGCCGAAGAACTCAACCTGAGAAAGAAAATTGGCGACTCTCCGGTTCGTGTCGAGGCGAAGCGGAAAGCTGCCGATGAGATAGTCCTTGGCTGCCTGCAGCTCCTCCTGGGTGACCCCTTGCTCGCGGATCCTCCGGATCTCCTCGACCGCTACGCGAATCGCCTCTCCCGCGCTCTCGTTTTTCGTCTGCATGGCAATTTGGAAGCTGCCAACGTATTTTTCCGCGGCGAACAGGCTGTAGATGGAATAGGCCAGCCCGCGCTCGTTTCGAATCGAGTCCATCAATCGGGAGGAGAAGCCGCCGCTCCCCAGGATGTAGTTCATCACCTGAATGGCATAGTAATCGGGGTGGCTTCTCGGCACTCCCTCGTGCCCGATGATGATGTTGGCCTGGGTGAGATCCTTGTTGACTCGGATAAAATTCGCCGAACCGGGAGAGGGAAGCGGGTTTGGCGCCATTGATGGACTTCCCTTCTCCCACGGTCGGAAGACCTTGGCAAGTCTTTCGACCATTTCCTGGTGGGAAACGTCTCCGACGACAGCGAGCACCGCCCGATTGGGACGATAATATCGCTGGTAAAACTCAAGCAGGCTCGCGCGATCAATGCGCTTGACGGAATCCGCAGTCCCCTCCACGGGGCGACCGTACGGGCTCTTGAGAAAGAGAGCCTCCATAAACTTGCTTTCCGCGATCTGGCCGGGCTCCTCCTCTTTGGCCCTGATCGAGGCCATGACCGATTGTTTCTGCCGGTCGATCTCTTCTGCGGGAAAGACAGATCCGGCAAGCACCTCCGCGAGCAGCTGGAGCCCTGTATCCAGATCCTTCCTGAGCAGGGTCATGCTCACGGTGGCCGCCTCTTCACTGCATCCAGTGGAGAGCGTGGCCCCAAGAAAGTCCAGCGTGTCGCTGATCTGCAAGGCCGTGCGGCTCCGCGTCCCATAGGTCAACAGCCGCGCGGCGAGATTGGCGAGCCCTTCGTGATCCGAGGGTTCATCGCGCGAGCCCGCCTCGATGAGCAAACTGAAGGTCACCATCGGCAGGGCTTTCTGCTCCGAAGTCAAAAGCACCAGCCCGTTTTCAAGAACCGATCTGCGAGGCGAAAGCCGCGCCTCCGACCACGGAGGCATGCACAGCACGGCAATGAGCAGCACGGAGACAGTGATGAACTTTTTCATTGGCTTTTTTCTTTCACGGGAATGAGCGTCCCGACCGTGCGCTGGTCCGGGTCGAGGTACTTTTTGGCGACTCTAAGGATGTCGGCCGCGGTCACCGCGCGCACCCCCGCCAAGTAGCTATCTACAAGCTGCCACTTGGCCACAGACTCATATTGGCCGACCCTCATCGCTTGTCCGAAGATCGAATCCTGGCCGAAGATAAAAGCCGCCTCCACCTGGTTTTTTGCCTTTTCAACTTCCCTGTCGCTCACGCGCTCGGATCGAACTTGGGCCACCAATCCATCCACAGCGCGCTCCACTTGAGAAGGGTCCTGATCGGGCATGACCTGAGCCGTGAGCGAAAAGACCGATGGGTCCACGGAAAGTCCGTCGTAGTCGGCGCTTACGCTCCGGGCGATCCGCTTGTGGTAAACCAGCTCCTGATACAGTCTCGAGCTGCGGCCGCTGGCAAGAACGACTGAGAGGAGATCTAAGGCAAAACTATCCGCGTCCTTCAAGTTGGGAACGTGATAGTAGATCTCCAGAACCGGCAGCTCGGCTTCCTTCTTGAGTATGACTCTCCTCTCCCCTCTTTGCGGCGGCTCCTGGACCGTCACCTTCGGTGGCTCCGCTCCGCGCGGAATCTTGGCAAATTCCTGCTTGATCTTTGCCAGCATTTCCTGCGTCGCAAAATCCCCCACGACCACGATGAAGGCGTTGTTGGGAACGTAGTAGGTTTGGTAGTGTTTACGGAGATCATCGCGCGACAGAGCTTGAATATCCGCCATCCAGCCGATGACCGGCCGGCGGTAAGGATGGACGGTATAAGCGACCGCGCCGGTGACCTCAGCAAGCGCGGTCGCCGGGTTGTCCTCGGTGCGCAGGCGCCTCTCTTCCATGACCACATTCTTTTCGGGATCGAAATAGGCGCCGTCCAAGAGGGCGCTGGCCATCCGATCGGCCTCGAGTTCAATCTCGACGCCGATCTTGTCGCGGCTCATCGTGGCGAAATAGACCGTATGGTCCTCTGATGTGAACGCGTTCGAGTTGCCGCCGTTTTTCGCGATAATCCGCGAATACTCCTCGGGCCCGACCTTGGGAGTTCCTTTGAACATCATGTGCTCGAGGAAGTGAGAGAGACCGCTCTTGCCGTCCTGCTCATTCCTCGAACCCACGCGGTACCATACCTGAAAGGTGACGGCGGCGCTCTTGTGGTCCTCCAGCAGGAGAACTTTGAGTCCGTTCTCCAGAATAACCTCTTGCACCTGGGAGGCTTGAGCAGGTGTGGTCCAGGATAGAACCAAGAGCAGGAAGAAAATCACGCGGCGCATCTTCACATCTGAATAAAGGAAGAAAGCGAAAAGCGCAAGAGTGGGCCGATAACAGGAGTCGAGTTGACAGTGCGGGCGCGGAGAAATAGTATGCCGTTGCTGGGAGGAGCGCATGCATGACATCACGGACATGAGAGGTTTCATCCGATACCTGGAGGAGATGGGAGAGATCAAAACTCTTGAGGGAGCCGACCTCAACCTCGAGGTTGGCGCATTGACGGAGCGCGCGGCGGAAAAGGAAGGGCCGGCGCTCCTGTTCAGCCGGTTCAAGGGTTATCCGCCGAGTTTTCGAATCATCTCCAACGTTTTCAGGACTTGCAGGCGAACTGCGCCGGCGATGGGGCTCCCTACAGACCTCAAGGGCGTTGAGTTCCTCTATGCTTGGAGAAAGAAGCTCGCGGCCTTCAAGGCAGTCCCGGTGGAGCAGGTGGAGGGTGGTCCGGTTTGTGAAAATCAGATGGACGAGGATGAAGTAGATCTCTACAAATTTCCCACTCCTATGTGGCATGAGCTTGACGGCGGACCCTATCTCGGGACCGGCTGCGGCGTGATCACGAAAGATCCAGAGACAGGAAGGATCAACGTCGGCACGTATCGGGTAATGATCCAGGAGAAGAACAAGGTCTCGGTCAAAATGAATATGGGAAAGCATGGCCGGCTCGCCTTCGAGCGCAGTCGTGCTGCTGGTAAGCCGTTGCCGGTGGCAATCACCCTGGGCCAGGGACCGAGCGTTTTTCTCTCCGCGCAGATGCCCTTGCCGCCTGATACGAACGAATACGAGTTTGCCGGTTTCCTCCAGGGATCTCCAGTGCCTGTGGTCAGGGGAGCCGTGACCGGCCTTCCCATACCGGCCAACGCCGAGGTCGTTCTCGAAGGAGAGATGCCGCCTTTGAAGGACGAGGAGATGCCGCGCGAGGGGCCCTTCGGCGAGTGGCCAGGCTACTTTACAGACGCAAACGTAGGAGAAACTCCCGTGATGGTGGTGAAGCGGATCTACTACCGAAACGATCCGATCATTCTGGGAGCGCCGCCGCTCAAGCCACCCGCCAGCTATCTCCCCATATCTCTCGGAGCCGCAACGCTGTGGGAACAGTTAGAGAAGGCGGGGGTCCCGGACGTCAAGGGAGTGTGGGGTTTCGTCTACGGCGGTCAACCGGGACCGTTCACGGTGATCTCGATCCACCAGCGCTACGCCGGCCATTCGAAGCAGGCGCTGCTGGTCGCCGCCGGAGCGCGCGCCGGCGCTTACGGCGGAAAGTTCGTCGTGGTGGTGGACGACGACATCGACATCGCCAATCCCAATGATGTGATTTGGGCCATCGCCACCCGATGCTACGTGCGCGACGGAATCGATGTGGTCAAAAGCGTCTGGGCCTCGGTTTGCGAGCCGGCCATGCCTCCAGAGGAGCGATCACCGAAAGGTTACGTTTCAGACCGGGTCCTGATCGACGCCTGCCGTCCGTACCGTTGGATGGATGACTTTCCGCAGGTGAACGCCTTTGCCAAAGAGTTCAAGGACAAGGTGGAGCGGAAGTGGAAGATCTGATGGCGAGGAGAACAGCAAGCTGAGATGGGCGCGCTAGAATCATTAAGCCTGGCCATGGGAACAGCCTGGACCTCGGGCATCAATCTTTACGCCACGATCGCGGCCCTCGGGATTGCAGGCAGAGCGGGCATGATTCAACTGCCGCCGGGCCTCCAGGTCTTGACCGATCCTTTGGTGATCGGAATTGCCTGTTTCATGTATGTGATCGAATTCGTCGTCGACAAGGTGCCGTACGTCGATAGCGCATGGGATACTGTGCACACCTTCATCCGCGTTCCGGCCGGAGCTATTCTAGCCGCGCGATCTCTAGGGACCGTCAACCCGGCTCTGGAGCTGGCCGCGCTTCTTGCCGGTGGGACGATCGCCTTGGCCGCGCACGGGACCAAAGCGACACTGCGGCTGGCTATCAACGTGAGCCCGGAGCCCTTCAGCAACTGGCTGGCCAGCATCGGCGAAGACCTGTCGGTCCTTGGCGGAATCTGGCTGGTCTTCAACCACCCGTTGATCATGCTGCTCCTGGTGCTGGCGTTTCTCGCCCTGGCAGCTTGGTTGATTCCGAAACTGTTTCACTTGGCCAAGCGTGGATTTCAGATGCTTCGCGAGCGACTCAGAGGGAAACAGGCGACGGGAGCAACTTAGTTACTTCACAGCGCTGCGCGATGGCAGAAGATAAAAACACCACCTATCCGCCGGTCCCGCTGACTCTCGAAGGCTCCTACATCCTTCATCAGATGTTTCGGCTCCGCTGGACCACCTGGAAGGAGCTCAACGAAACCGAGAGGAAAAAAGTTGTCGAAGAGGCAACAGCCTTATTGGAAGCGATGGAGCAAGGGAAGGAGGAGCAGAGCGCGCTCTTTTCCATGCTCGGGCACAAAGGGGATCTTTTGATCCTCCACTTCCGCCGGACACTTGAAGCATTAAACAGCGCCGAGCTCAGTGTAGCTACTCTGAAGCTGGCGGAGTTCTTAGAGCCGACGACCTCTTATCTCTCCGTCGTGGAACTTGGGTTATATGAAGCGACGGTACGTCTGTATGAAGCTCTCAAGGAACAGGGCGTTCAGCCCGGCTCGCCCGAATGGAAGCAGGCTGTCGATTCAGAGCTTGCCAACCAGCGAAAAATAGCCGCTCCCAGGCTTTGGCCTCCGGTCCCGGCGCGGCGCTACGTCTGCTTTTACCCGATGGACAAGCTGCGCGGCGAGATCAAGAACTGGTACCAGGCGCCGATCACCGACCGGCAGAAGATGATGGCTGAGCACGGCGTGATCGGCAGGAGATACGCAGGTCAGGTGACGCAGATCATCTCGGGCTCCATCGGCTTCGATGATTGGGAATGGGGCGTCGATCTCTTTGCCGACGATCCGCTCGTTTTCAAGAAACTCGTCTATGAGATGCGCTTCGACGAAGCGAGCGCCGTCTACGGCCAGTTCGGCGCTTTCTACGTCGGCATTAGGTTTCCCGCAGCGAAACTTGGCGCCTTGCTAGAAGGAAAGAATCCCGCCACGAGCTAATACAAAACGGCT